>JBFLYF010000309.1:0-3711 GCA_040756795.1 Pseudomonadota bacterium | reverse complement strand
AGGCGCGGATCGCATCGAGTCGGCGAACGAGCGGATCGGCGTCCGATCCGCGCCGCCGCGCCTCCTTGGCGATGGCGCGCACAAGAGAATCGCTCAGGACTAGCTCGGCAAGGTTTGTCAGCTCCTCCATCGCCTGCGCGAGCAGCGCTTGCTTTCCCCCGGTCGAATCTTCGGGTCCCCCGTCCACCAGATGCCTGCCATAGAAGCGCCGCTCTGCATCGTGCATGCGCCGGTCGAGCAACTTTGCCACGGCCTGCGCGACGCCAAATGGGTCCTTGGCGAGGTCGAGCTGCGCTTCCGCCCGCCTAAGAAGATCGAGCACCGGCGCCAGCGTTCGTAGCCCCGCAGCCTTGAGCTTCGGCAGATAGAACTCGTCGACGAATGCGAGCGCATCCGTTTTTAGGCGAATAGGATCCTGTTCCAACAATCCGCTGGCCGCCGACGGCACCGAGTACAGACCCCAGAGGCCATAGGTCGGCTGATCGCTTAGGATCTGGTGCCGGCTTGCGTCCGAAAGGACGACTTTGGCGGATTCAGTAAGCCGCTCCCGCACGCGCTCAGTGCCGCGAAACGCGAAATCGCGGTTGTAATGCGCGCGCGCGTAGGCGCAGAGCTGCTCCCATTTCAGAAAAGTCGCGAGTTCGCTTCCCGGCTCCGCCTTCCCGATCTCCTCGGCGACGCAATAACCCAGAAGTGTCGTCGTGAAGTCTCGAACCGAGTTGCTCACCGTAGTCAGGTTCCCGACCACGTGCCGACCGAATCGCGTCCAGATCGCCTGCGCTCCGATGGGATCGCGCGAGCCTTTAATCTGCGCGCGCGAATCCAAGTCTGTAAGAAACGGCTCCCAGAGATCCCCCATCTCCCCTCCTGCTTAGGTCAACCGAACCGGCTGTCCAGGAGACATCCCCTTCCCTCCTTTTCAGCCTTCTGCGCTACGCCGATTCTTTTGGGGGGAACCCAGCAACCAGCAGCCACTCGCCGTCGGCCCGGCGCTTATACAGCTGGCCCTTGCCCCACGCGATTCCAGCGCCCGCTTTTTCGTAGCACACGGAGCAGACGTTTCCCCAAGCACCCCCTTGACCTTCGATCTGGCAGTCGATCATGTAGGTCTGCCCTTCAAAGCTCCGATTACATAAGTCGCACTCGTCAGGTGCGTTGAGGTAGATCTGCTCCTCTCTTTCGGCCCTCTCAAGGTTCACCAACTTATCCAGCTTCGCATCGACTGGGCTTGGCATCGTACTGCCCCCTTCGGTTGCCACTGCTCGGTTACAACGAACATCTCGCTAGCTGGCCACTCGCGATTAGGCCATTGAAGTAAGCAGCAAGCCGAGCAGCCGACGGAGCATGGCGAATAAGCACGCCAGCTTCGATGTTTCGCCGCTGCGCGGCCTCCGTGAAATTTGCCGAGGTCACGAGCGCGGCTTTGCGGTCCACGATCACGCACTTGGCATGCAAGCTCGCGCGGTCGGCTTCGGTCGAGAGCGCCCTGCGGTCAAAATAGAGCTCAGGCAACACTTTCGATGGCCAATGCTTGGACCGAAACTCCTCCGCGTACCGTCGCACTATCTCGGAATCGGGCGTGCTGTCGCCCCAGTCGCGCCGAATGTCGAGGCAAAGGCGAACCTTCATACCGGGGATTCGCTCAAGGCGCTCGCCGACCGGTCCGAAGAGCACTTTGCCGTTATGTACGGCATAACCGACAAGCAGAATCTCGGACTGCGCTTGCGCGACGAGGGCGCCCATCGTTGCGGCGGTGTCGGACGTCGGAACGCCGTCAAGTTCGGGGCCAGAGAGCACCAACTCGAACAGGGACGCTGCATCGGTGGATAGGCCGCGTGCGTCGGCAATCGCCGCGGCAATCAAGGCGATCGCCTTGGATTCGATTCCGGAGCGTTGTAGCTCCTGCAGGCACGCCTCTAGCCGCTTTGCGTTCGCGCCCGCGATCTGCTGGACCGCGAACCCGGTGATACCGACTGAAAGGGACCCCTCCAAAAGTGAGGCAGCGAGCGCACGCAGCGAAGCGGTCGACAGCTCGTGCAGCGCATCCAGTTTCACGGCACGGGCGGGAAGAACTCGCAGCCGAGATGCTCGACGGTGCGCACGACTAGGCTGCGATCGAGGAAGTCGTTCCTCTGCTCGCAGGAGGTTTCCGCGATCAGCAGGCAGCCGTGGCAGGCCGCGCCGTGTAGCGGCTGGTGATCGGGCCGTGCAGGCGAGTGGTTCGCACAGACCGGGTCGTTGGAGCATAGCGCCGCCATTTCCAGCGCGCGCCGCACGTGGCGGGCGATGTCGCGGCCAGCGAGCACTAGACCCCCGAGTGTGCCTTCCGCATCTGTCGAGCCGGTATAAATGAGGATGCCGAAACACCCGGGCGCCGCGTACACGCGCTCGCGTAGCGACGAGGCCGGATAGCCGCACTCCAGAGCCATGGCTGTGAGCAAGAGGTGCGAAAAGGAGTGCAGCAGGTAATAGGGAAGTCCCGGAAAATCCCACGACGCCCCCTCATGCTCGTCCTTCCATTTCTTGAATCCCGCGTCGAGATCTTGCCCGCGGAGGTTGACCTTGGTCTTTTTCAACCATTCGCGGACTGCGTCCTCCTCGAAGAGCAGAAAAACCCCCTCCCCGCGATTGGCGATCGCGGGTAGCCAGGTCACGTCCTGCGCGAGTGGGGCGCGCTTCACGTCCAGCGACAGCTCGCCCTCGATGTCGGGCCCCGCCGCCTCGAAGCGCGTGAACCCCAGCTGCGCTCTCACCTCCCGGAGCCGGTGCACTAGGACCACACGCTCGATGGGAGCCATCCACGGCTCGTCCCATGTGTCGCGCGGGAGGGCACGCGCAAAGAAGTCGCCGTCCGGCGTGTCGGAACCGAGCTCTTCTTTCGCCTCCGAGAGCGCCTCGAACTCCACCGCTTTCACCGGACGGTCGTCATTCGATCCGCCGCGCACCCGGACGATCGAAGCGAGCACCGTCGCATCGTCGATCCCCTGAAGCTTCGCCGCCACCGTCGGTTTCTTTCGCGCCTTCGCCAGATCCGCAGCAGACTCGACATCGCTGAGAAAATCCTCCCAAAGGCCGCGCACTACGTCGTCAACCGCGCTGTGCGTGTCGGGGATGGAAATTACCGAAAGCACCTGGGGAAAGTAGGCATTGCTCGCGCTGCGGATGAGAAGTCGGCTCGGCTCGCCGCAACCTTCCTTCGTGCCCGGGCCGAGCCACGGCCGCGAGCCGTTACATCGGCCGAGCGCCTGAAGGTCCATGCGTGCGGCCTGGCTCATCGCCCGCTCCGCGCCGCAATCGCAGGTGACCCAGATTTCATCGAGGTCGCCGCTCGTGCCGCGCTCCTCCATCCACATCTCGCGCGCGCAGCTTGATGGGCCCTGGTGCACGAACACCTTCCAGTCGATGTCGCCCGCGTGGCCCTTCTTGCATGCGCGCACGAACCGCACCGGCACCACCGGATTACGCGTGCCTTCATGGTCCCGGTATCGATCCTTGTCCAGTGCGTTCAAGTGCACCAGCCGCCGCTTGCGATAGCCCCGCGGGGTGACTACCGGCTTTCTGTGCTGCACGATGAACCATTCCGGGAAGCGCCAGCCAGTGATGCCAGGATGCGTTCCGTGGCCGCGTTCGTTGGCGGGCGGCGGCGCGCGCAGGGTGATGTTCGGCTTGCTTAGGAGCTTTTTCAGCTTCTCGACAAGGCGCGGCTCCTCG
>JBFLYF010000308.1:0-3713 GCA_040756795.1 Pseudomonadota bacterium | reverse complement strand
GCCCGTCAGCGGCGGCACCGCGGGCGCGAAATCCGGCCGCCTCGCGCTCTGGGTGGGCGGCGACGAGCAGACCTACCGCCGCGCGCTGCCGGTGCTCAAGGCGATCGCCGACGAGCCGTTCTACGTAGGGCCGATCGGCGCCGGCACGATCGCGAAGCTCGCGCACAACGTCTCGACCTTCGCGGTGCACACCGCGCTGGCGGAGGCCTTCACCATGGGCGTGAAGGCGGGGGTGGAGCCGCTCGCCCTGTTCCGCGCGCTGCGCCAGGGCGCGAGCGGGCGCGCGCGCACCTTCGACCGCCTGGCCGAGAAATTCCTGCCCGGCACCTACGACCCGCCGACCTTCGCGCTCAAGCTCGCGCACAAGGACGTGAGCCTCGCGGTGGAGCTCGGCAAATCGCTCGGCGTGCCGATGCGCGCCGCCGAGCACGCGCTCGCCGAGCTCGGGGAGGCGATGCGGCGCGGCTGGGCCGAGCGCGACTCGCGCATCGTCATGACGCTGCAGGAGGAGCGCGCCGGGGTCTCGGTGCGCATCCCGCCGGAAAAGCTCAGGGAAGTGATCTAGGGCGGCCTATCTGATCCGCTCGGCGAGCAGCATCTTCACCGGCGCGGCGGTTTTCGGGTCGATCAGCACGGCGACCCAGGCGAAGCGCGTGCGCAGCAGAAGGGCGCGCACGTCCGACTCGCGGACGCCTGCGCTCGCCAGGTAGGCGTCGATCACCTCGCCGACCCGGGGCTCGCGCGCGCGCATGCGCGCCGGGGTCAGCGCCGCGGCAAGCACCGCCTGGCGCCGCTCGGCGTACGGCACGTAGTAGCGCGGGAAATGCTGCAGGTCGAGGCCCGCGAGCGCCGCCATCACGATTCTCTGCCGCTCGGCCGCATCGCTGGGCATGTCGGCCACCGCGAGCAGCGGCCCGCCGAGCGGCGGCTCGCGGAACTGGGGGTATCTCGCCGCCGCGAGCTCGCGCGGGTCGAGCTCGGCGGCGATGGCGAGCTCGAAGCGATCTTTCACGAAGACGATGAACGCCGGCCGCGCGAGGTACACGATATGCACGCCGTAGAGGAGGGCCGCGACCTGCACCAGGCCGATCATGGCGAGATCGAACTTCATGCCGCGCTTGCCGGACTTGAAGACGATGAGCGTGAGCAGCGGCCCGAGCACCACGTCCACGCCCACCAGGATGAACAGCAGGTCGTTGCCGCCCGCGGCCTCGAACAGCGGCCGCGGGTACCACAGCGCGAGCATCAGCGCCACCACCGCCGCGGCGATGACGACGCAGATCAGCAGATGCGTGCCCGATGCCCGCCAGCGCGACATGCCGCTAGCCGCCTTTTTTCTTCTCGGGTCCTTTCGCCGGGGGAGCGGCCGCGATCACCTTGGCGAGCACGGGAAAGTATGCCTTGGCGTAGCCGGCGCGGATCGCGCGCTTGATCAGCTCCTTGGCGTTGTCGGCGCCCGAGAGGAACAGGCCCCCTTCCTCGCCCAGCCGCAGCGCGTAGCGCATGTCCTTCAGCGCGTACTCGCAGGAATAGGCGCGCTCCGGGAAGCTGCCTTTCAGCATCGCCTTCATGCCGTGGTTGCGCAGCGCGAAGCTGTCGGCCGAGCCCTTGGCGAGCACCTCGAAGGCGAGCGCCGGATCGATGCCGGCGTGGCGCACCAGCGCGAGCGCCTCGGCGAGCGCGACCACGTTCTCGAACAGCACCAGGTTGTTGATCAGCTTCATCGCCTGCCCCGCCCCCGGCGGGCCGCAGCGCACGACGTCGCTCGCCATGCACTCGAGCAGCGGCTTGATGCGCGCGAACAGCTTCTCGCTCGCGCCCACCATGGCGAGCAGCGTGCCCTCCTTCGCCGCCTCGCGCGTGCGGGCCACGGGGGCGTCGGCGAACTGGATGCCGCGCGCCGCGAAGCGCGCATCGAGGTCGCGCGCCAGGTTCACGGGCGTCGTGGAGAGGTCGACGACGCAGCTGCCGGGCCTCAGGTGCGTCAGCAGGCTGCCCGACCCCAGGCACACCGCCTGCACCTGCGGCCCGCCGGGCAGCGACAGGAACACGATGTCGGCGCGCTCGGCGACCTCGCGCACCGAATCGGCGGGGATCACGCCGGGCTGGTCCATCTGCGCGAGCGCGTCGACGTCGGTGTCGTAGGCGCGCACCTCGTCGCGCGATTTCGAGGCGAGGTTGCGGCACATCGGCGCGCCCATCACCCCGAGACCGATGAATCCGAGCATCACTCCTCCTTCATCACCGCGAGCGCGTCCACCGCGACCGCGCCCTCGCTCTTCACGATCACGGGGTTCGCTTCCGCCTCGCGCACCGGGCGGCCGGGCGCGAGCGCCAGCCGCGAGAGCGCCGCGACCGCGCGCCCCAGCGCCGCCAGGTCGCCGCGCGGCAAGCCGCGGTAGCCGCGCAGCGGCGCGAACCCCTTTACCTCGCCCAGCATCTCCAGCGCTTCGGCCTCCTCAACGGGTGCAACCCGCAGCACGACGTCATTGTAGAGTTCCGCGAGCGTCCCGCCAGCGCCCACCAGGACCACCGGCCCGACCACCGGGTCGTCCCGGTAGCCCACGATCGCCTCGGCAAAGCCTGGCTCCATTTTCTGGATGAGAACGGGTTTGCCTCCCCCTCCCAGGGCCTTTGCTTCCCGCAACAGCTTCTCCCGGTCCGGGATGCCGAGCCGTACCCCTGCCTGCTCGGTCTTGTGCGTCACCGACGCCGAAAGCATCTTCGCCGCCACCGGGTAGGCGATGCCGTGCGCGTAGCCCGGGGGCCCGGCGATCGCATGCTCGACCACCGGCATGCCGAGCGCGGCAAAAAGGCGAAGCGCCTGGGCCTCTGTAAGTCTGCCTTGGCGTGGAATGTCCTGCGGCCACTCCACCGGGGTTTCCATCCGCCTCTCCCGGGGGATTCTCCAGGAGAAAAAAGCCCGGAAGGCGTCCGCGCAGGCTTCCGGCGTGCGGAACGCGGCGATGCCCGCCTGCGCGAGCAGCGCGAGCGAGCGCTCGGCGTGCGGCGTCATGAAGACCGCGAGCGGCTTGGTGCCGCGTCTCGCGTTGATGATCGGCTCGACCGCATGCCGCGGATGGAACTGCGCCGAGGAGCCGACCACGGCGAGCACCGCGTCGCACCCGGGCCAGGCGAGCAGCTCGCCGACGACCTGGCCATAGGCCGTGGCCTGCTTCCCCATCCTGAGATCGATGATCGGCGCGTCGGTCCCCGGCGCCGCGGTCTCGATGCCGTGCATGCCGAGCCGGTCGACCACGCTCGCCGCGCCGCCTCCCGTGGTGGTGACCACCGCGACCCGAGGGGGTCTCGCAAGATTCAAGGGCTTCTGCCGCGAAAGCAGAGGCGGGATTTCGATAAGCGTCTCGAGCAGGTCGACGCGCAGGATGCCGCAATCGCGGAAGTAGGCCTCCAGCGCCGCGTCCTCGCCGGCGAGCGCTCCGGTGTGCGAGCGCGCCAGGCGCTCGCCGAGCTTCGAGCGCCCGAGCTTGTAGGCGACCACCGGCTTGCCCGCGGCGTGCGCCGCGCGCGCGCCCGCCGCGAGGCGCGCGGCGTCGCGCACCGTTTCCAGGAAAAGCAGGATGGTGCGCGTCTCGGGATCGGCGGCGAGCACCTCGACGAGCTCCCCCACGCCGAGGTCGGATTCGTTGCCCACCGAGACGAGCTTGGCGAAGCCCAGGCCGCGCGCCGCGCCGCGCGAGAGCACGGTGCCG
>JBFLYF010000307.1:0-3750 GCA_040756795.1 Pseudomonadota bacterium | reverse complement strand
CCACATCGCCTGCTCGATGTCCTCCAGCTGCTTCCAGTCGAAGTTGGCGCCCTGCAGCGCCGCCGCGAGCTCGCCGCACAGCGCGTTCTGGCCCGGATCGCGCGGCCCGAAGACCATGCGGTGAAAATCGTTGAGGTGCCGGATCCCGCCATCGGGCGCGAGCATCGCCGCGATGTAGGCCACCCCGCCCAGCACGCGCGCGCGGCCGAAGCGCTCGTCGAGCAGCTGCATGTGCGAGATGCCGTTTAGGAGCGGCAGCACCATGCCCTGCTCGCCCATCGCGGGCGCGATCGCGTCGCGGGCGCTCGCCAGGTCGTAGGCCTTGGCCGTGAGCAGCGCGAGCGCATAGTCGGGACCCACCCGGTCCTGGGTCACGGTTCTCACCTGCAGGCGCGCGTCGCCGAAGCGGCTCGAGATGCGCAGGCCGTCGCGCGCCAGCTGCGCCGCCCGCGCCGGCCGCACGAGGAACGTGACATCGGCGCCCGCCTGCGCCATGCGGCCGCCGAAATAGCCGCCGACGCCGCCCGCGCCCAGCACCAGGATCTTCACGATTTCTTCTCTCCGAGACGAGGCTCCACCCCGCGCAGGATGCGGCCGATGTTGGCATGGTGGCGCCAGACGAGCAGCAGCGCCATCGCCGCAACCGCGGGTGTGACCGGTTTGTCGCCGAAGAGGTAGAAAGCATACAGCCCGGCGAACACCGCGGCGACGATGGAGGCGAACGACACCATGCGGAAGAAGAGCAGGATCACCCCGAAGGTGGCGAGCGTGGCAAGGCCAAGCCAGACGTTGAGCGCGAGCAGCACGCCCGCCGCAGTGGCCACTCCCTTGCCGCCCTTGAAGCCGTGGTAGACCGGGTAGAGGTGGCCGAGGAACGCCATCGCGCCCGCGATCGGCGCGTGCAGGCCGAACGCCGGGTTCTCGCCGGTGTACAGCACCGCGAGCCCCGCCGCGATCGCCCCCTTGCCGGTGTCGCCGATCAGGGTGAGCGCGGCGGCGAGCCGGCTGCCCGAGCGCAGCACGTTGGTCGCGCCCGGGTTCCTCGAGCCGTAGCTGCGCGGATCGGGCAGGCCCATGAGGCGGCTCACCACGACGGCGAACGACACCGACCCGAGCAGGTACGCCGCCGCGGCAACGAGGATCGTTTCGATCGGCCCGGACTGCATGCGAGCGGGATTCTATAATCCCCCACCCCCCATGGACTCGATCCTGATCCGCGATCTGCGCGTCGAAGTGCTGATCGGCATCCACCGGCGCGAGCGCCACGTGCTGCAGACGGTGTCCATCGACCTCGACATCGGCCTGCCGGGCGAGGCGGTGTTCGCCTCCGACCGCGTCGCCGACACGATCGACTACGAGCAGGTGGCGCTGAGGATCAAGGCGCTCGCCGCGAGCGGGCACTATCGCCTCGTCGAGACCTTCGCCGACCGGATCGCGCGGTTGCTCACGGACGAGTTCAAGGCGCCGTGGGTGAAGGTGAGCGCGGCGAAGATCGGCATCCTGCCGAACGCGAAGTTCGTCGGTGTCTCGATCGAGCGTCGCCGCGCCTAATCGGTCGCCACCTCCACCGGCACGGGCGCGAGCGTGCGCACGAGCTCCTTCGGGTCGATGGCGACGAGAAAGCCGCGCCGGCCGCCGTTGATGTAGATCCTCGGCAGCTCGAGGATCGAGCGCTCGACGAAGACCGGCAGCGGCTTCTTCGTGCCGAAGGGCGAAGTGCCCCCGACCTGGTATCCGGAATGGCGCCGCGCGACCTCCGGCGTGCACGGCTCGACGCGCTTTGCGCCAAGCTGGCGCGCGAGGCTCCTGGTCGAGACCTTGCGGTCGCCGTGCATCAGCATGATGAGCGGCTTCGCCGCCTCGTCCTGCATCACCAGCGTCTTCACCACCTCGTGCTCGGGAACGCCGAGCGCGCTCGCCGACACCCCCGTCCCGCCGTGCTCCACGTAATCGTAGTAGTGCTCGCTGTAGGCGACGCCGTGCTTCCGCAAGAACTCGGTGCCGCGCGTGCGCGCCATCAGCCCCTCGGGTGGTGCTTCGCGTGCAATGCCTTGAGGCGCTCGCGCGCGACGTGCGTGTAGATCTGTGTGGTGGAGATGTCCGAGTGCCCGAGCAGCATCTGCACGGCGCGCAGGTCGGCGCCGTGGTTGATGAGGTGCGTGGCGAAGGCGTGGCGCAGCACGTGCGGCGAGAGCAGCTTGCCGGGCAGCGTGCGCGCGCCGTGGCGCTTGATGATGTGCCAGAACGCCTGGCGCGTCATGCCCGCGCCGCGCTCGGTGACGAAGAGGTGGTTCGAGATCTTCTTTCCCAGGATTTCCTTTCTCGCCTTCTTCAGATAGTTGCGAACCCAGTCCACGGCCTCTTCGCCGAGCGGCACCAGGCGCTCCTTCGAGCCCTTGCCGAGGATGCGCAGCACGCCTGCCTCGAGGTTCGCTTCGAAGAGCTTCAGGGCGACCAGCTCCGAGACCCGCAAGCCCGCGGCGTAGAGCACTTCGAGCATGGCGCGATCGCGCAGCCCGAGCGGCGTGGACACGTCCGGCGCCGCGAGCAGCGCCTCGACGTCGGTCTCCGAGAGCGTCTTCGGGAAGCGCGGCGCGCGCCTGGGCGCCTCGAGCCTGAGCGTCGGGTCGGTCCGCGCGCGGCGCTCGCGCAGGCACCAGCCGTAGAAGCGCTTCAGGCTGGAGAGCATGCGCGCAGCGCTGGAAACGCGCCCGCGGCGCGAAGCGAGGAACGCGAACAAGTCCGCCTCGCTCGCCTTTTCCAGAGGCGTTTCTTGCAGGAAAAGCGCAAGCTGCCTCAGGTCCCGGCGGTAGGACGCGAGCGTGTTCTTCGCCAGTCCGTCCTCCAGCCAGAGCGCGTCGCAGAACGCGTCGAGAACGGCGGCGTGCTCCGTGCTCATGCGGCTGCGAGCTTCTCGATCCTGGCGAGAAGGTCGTCGGCGACCTCGATGCCCTCGGCGCGGAGGCGCCGCTCGCTCGCGAAGCGCCGCGCGCCCGGCAGGCGCACGCCCTCGTCGGCGAGCATCGCGCCCACGAGCGTCTCCACGCGCTCGAAGTAGCGCGCCTGCCCGGCGAGCGCGCCGGGATCGATGCCGAGGAAGACGTGGCCGATCCTCGGCCTGTTGCCGGCCTCGGAGAAGAACGAGTCGGCCTCGGGGCCGATCGCCGAGCCGGTGAGCGCGGCACAGACCAGCTCGAAGGCGAGCGCGAGCACCGCGCCCTTGGCGCCGCCGATCGGGAAGAGGCTGCCGTGCTCGACCGCCTCCTTCGGATCGGTGGTCGGCTTGCCGTTGCGGTCGAGCGCCCAGCCCTCGGGAATCCTCTCGCCCTTCTGCATCGCGAGCATGATCTTGCCGCGCACCACGGTGGTGAGCGCGAGGTCGATCACGATCGGCTCGGCCCCGCGCCGCGGGAAAGCGAACGCCACCGGGTCGGTGCCGAAGAGGGCCTTTTTCCCGCCCCAGGCGGGAATCGCCGCCGGCGAGTTCGTGAAGCCGACACCGACCATGCCGGCCCCGGCCACCGGCAGCAGGTGGATGCCGAGCACGCCTACGTGCGCGCTGTTGGTGATGCCCGCGATCGCGATGCCGTTGCGCCGCGCGCGCTGGATCACCTCCGCGATCGCCCACTCGGCCGACTCGTAGGGCAGGCCGTCGCAGTTGTCGATCAGGCAGGCCGCGGCATGGTCGGAAACCATGCGCGGCCGCGGCGCCCCCGCGGGGCGGCCGGTGCGCCCGAAAGCGCCGGCAAA
>JBFLYF010000306.1:0-3756 GCA_040756795.1 Pseudomonadota bacterium | reverse complement strand
GATTCCGCGACCAGGCGCCGCGAGGCGACGCCGCCATAGCGCGGCGCGGGCGCGTAGCGCGCCGCGAGCGCGAAGCACGCCGCCGCGGCGATCGCGAGCACCGCCCAGAGCCCGCGCCAGCCCCATGCCGCGATGATCGGGGGCGCGGCGAACAGCGCGAGGCCGCCGCCGGTGGGCATGTAGGCGCCCCACAGGCCGAAGGCCTTGAGGCGATCGCGCGGATCCTCCGCGGCGGCGGCGATCAGCGTGGTCGCCGAAACGGTGAACAGGATGAAGCCTACGCCCTCGAGGAAGCGCGATGCCAGCAGCAGCGCGTAGCCCGGCGCGAGCGCGCCGAACGCCCCGGCGAGCGCGAGCACCGCGAGCCCGGCGAGCCCGAGGCGCCGGTGGCCGTAGCGGTCGCACATCGTGCCCGCGGCGAGGCCGACCAGCCCGCCCATGACGTTGAACATGGTGGCGATGAAGCCCGACTCGACGAGCGTCAGGCCGAGCTCGGCGCGCTGCAGCGGCAGCGCCGGCGCGACCTTGGTCATGTAGGCGCCGCACACCAGGCCGGCGCCGAACACCGCCCAGACCGCGCCCCAGTCGGTTTTCAGGCGGCGTGCACCGGGATCTTCAGGCTGCGGATCCTCGACTCCCACTCCTGGGGCCCGGTCTGGTGCACCGACGTGCCGTTCGCGTCCACCGCGACGGTGACCGGCATGTCCTTCACCTCGAACTCGTAGATCGCCTCCATGCCCAGGTCCTCGAAGGCGACCACGCGCGACTTGCGGATCGCCTTGGCGACCAGGTAGGCGGCGCCGCCGACCGCCATGAGGTACGCGGCCTTGTGCTTGCGGATCGCCTCGATCGCGGCCGGCCCGCGCTCGGCCTTGCCGATCATGCCGACGAGGCCCGTCTGCGCCAGCATCCTCTCGGTGAACTTGTCCATGCGCGTCGCGGTCGTCGGGCCCGCGGGCCCCACCACCTCGTCGCGTACCGGGTCGACGGGCCCCACGTAGTAGATGACGCGGTTGGTGAAATCGACCGGGAGGGGCTGTCCTCTCTCCAGGAGATCCTGAATGCGCTTGTGAGCGGCGTCGCGGCCGGTCAGCATTCTCCCGGAAAGAAGCAGGCGTTGACCGGCCTTCCAGCTTTGAACGGTTTTCCTGTCCAGGGAATCCAGGTCGATCCTGGTCGAGCTCGCATCCGGCGTCCAGGTGACCTTCGGCCAGTCCGAGAGCGAGGGCGGCTCGAACTGCGCGGGCCCCGAGCCGTCGAGCACGAAATGCGCGTGGCGCGTCGCGGCGCAGTTCGGGATCATCGCCACCGGCCGGTTGGCGGCGTGCGCGGGAAAGGTCTTGATCTTGACGTCGAGCACGGTAGAGAGGCCCCCCAGCCCCTGCGCGCCGATGCCGAGCGCGTTGACCCGGTCGTAGAGCTCGATGCGCAGCTCCTCGAGCTTGCTCTTCGGCCCGCGCGCCTTCAGCTCTGCCATGTCGATCGGCTCCATCAGCGCTTCCTTGGCGAGCAGCATCGCCTTTTCCGCGGTGCCGCCGACGCCGATGCCGAGCATTCCGGGCGGGCACCAGCCCGCGCCCATGCCGGGAACGGTCTTCACCACCCAGTCGGCGATCGAGTCGGACGGGTTGAGCATCGCGAACCTGGACTTGGCCTCCGAGCCGCCGCCTTTCGCCGCGACGTCCACTTCGAGACGGTCCCCGGGGACGATCTGCACGTTGATCACGGCGGGCGTGTTGTCGCGCGTGTTCTTCCTGCCGAAGTCGGACTCGTCGAGCACCGAGGCGCGCAGCTTGTTGTCGGGATCCAGGTACGCTTTGCGGACGCCTTCGTTGATTGCGTCTTCCAGGGAAGAATCAAAGTCGAAGCGAACCCCCATTCCAAGCTTCAGGAACACATTGACGATCCCGGTGTCCTGGCAGATCGGGCGGTGGCCCTCGGCGCACATGCGCGAGTTGGTGAGGATCTGCGCGATCGCGTCCTTCGCCGCGCCCGACTGCTCGCGCTCGTAGGCGCGCCCGAGCGCGCGGATGTAGTCGACCGGGTGGTAGTAGGAGATGAACTGCAGGGCGTCGGCGACGCTTTGCACCAGATGTTGCCGCTGGATCGTGCTCATGGGGGATGTGCCGTGCAAGGCCTTGATTTGGCAATTTTATCGCGACCCGGTAGATTCCCGGCTGGGCTTTGGGCCGAGGCGCGGGGAGGGGTGGGAAAACCCTAATTGGTCCCCGCCCCCGGGCAAGCGAGAATGCGCCAGGCCCAACCAGGAGGAGGAACCATGGCGGTCAACAAGGCGCAGCGCGCGGCGCGGGCGCAGCAAGGGTCGGACGTTTCCGAGGCGCAGATCGCGGTGCACTGGCAGGAGGAGGCCACATTCGCGCCGCCCAGGGAGTTCACCGCCCAGGCCAACCTGAGGGACAAGAACGTCTTCAAGCGTTTCACGCTCGACAAGTTCCCGGGCTACTACCGGGAGTTCGGCGAGCTGCTCGACTGGTACAAGAAATGGGACAAGCTGTTCGACGGCTCGAAGCCCCCGTTCTGGAAATGGTTCGTCGGCGGCAGGCTCAACGCCAGCGCCAACTGCGTGGACCGGCATCTCGCCGCGCACAAGAACAAGACCGCGCTGCACTTCGTGCCCGAGCCGGAGCACGAGCCGATCGAGCACATCACCTACCAGGACCTTTACGTGCGGGTGAACGAGTTCGCGGCGCTGCTGCGCGACTTCTGCGGCCTCAGGGCGGGCGACCGCGTGACGCTGCAGATGCCGATGACCGCCGAGCTGCCGATCACGATGCTCGCCTGCGCGCGCCTCGGCGTCATCCACTCGCAGGTCTTCAGCGGCTTTTCCGGCAAGGCCTGCGCCGACCGCGCGACCGATTCCGAGAGCCGCGTGCTGATCACGATGGACGCGTACCACCGCGCCGGCAAGCTCCTCGATCACAAGGAAAAGGCGGACATCGCGGTGGCCGAGGCCGCCAAGGACGGCCACCGCATCGACAAGGTGCTGGTCTGGCAGCGCTATCCGGGCAAGTACTCGAGCCCGACCAGGCTGGTCGAAGGGCGCGATTTCGTCGTCAACGAGCTGCTCGCGAAGTACCGCGGCCAGCGCGTGGAGCCGGAGAAGCTGCCGGCCGAGGCGCCGCTGTTCCTCATGTACACGAGCGGCACCACCGGGCGGCCGAAGGGCGCGCAGCACTCGATCGGCGGCTACCTCGCCTACGCCGCCTGGACCTCGAAATACATCCAGGACATCCATCCCGAGGACGTCTACTGGTGCATGGCGGACATCGGCTGGATCACCGGCCATTCGTACATCGTCTACGGGCCGCTCGCGCTCGGCGCCTCCTCGGTCGTCTACGAGGGCGTTCCCACGCATCCGGACGCGGGGCGCGTCTGGCGCATCGCCGAGCAGCTGGACGTCAACATCTTCCACACCTCGCCGACCGCGATCCGCGCGCTGCGCAAGGACGGCCCGGACGAGCCGGCGAAATACCATTACCGCTTCAAGCACATGACGACCGTGGGCGAGCCGATCGAGCCCGAGGTGTGGAAGTGGTACTACCGCGTGGTGGGCAAGAAGCAGGCCGTGATCGTGGACACCTGGTGGCAGACCGAGACCGGCGGCTTCCTGTGCAGCACGGTGCCCGGGATCCACAAGATGAAGCCGGGCAGCGCCGGCCCCGGCATCCCCGGCATCCACCCGGTGATCTACGACGAGGAGGGCAAGGAGCTCAAGGCGGGAGCGGGCGCGGCGGG
>JBFLYF010000305.1:0-3764 GCA_040756795.1 Pseudomonadota bacterium | reverse complement strand
GCCTCGAGGCACGCGGCGCGATGCGCCTGGCCGCGCTCGGGCGCGAGCTCCCGCGGTCCGAGCCGCATGCCGTAGCGCGCGCCGGCGCGCTCGGCGGCGAGCACCCAGCCGGCGAGCCGCGAGAGGCGCCGCTCCAGGCCGAGGGACGCCGGGGCGTCGCGCAGGTCGAGCCACAGCTCGGCGAGCGCCTCCCCCGCGAACTGCTTGGTGAGCATGCGCTCGCTGCGCGTGTGCAGGGTGTCGCTTCGCGCCACGGATTTCCAGGCGACGTGGCGCGGCGAGTCGGAGGGTTGGTGGTCGCGTAGCCCCGAGAAATCGTCGCTGCCCTGGGCATGGGTGCGCGCGCCGCCGCCTTGCGCGCTCGGCGCGAGCGGCGGCAGCGGGCTCGGCTCCGGGCGCGGGTAGACCAGGCCGCGGCAATCCGGCTCCACGTAGCTCCAGGCGCGGAACAGCCCCAGCGGAAAGCGCGTCTCGATGAGCACGCGGCCGAGCGGCAGCCAGCCGCGGCGCGCCGCCGGCACCGCGAGCGTCGCCTCGGCGCCCGCGCCCGCGCCGACGTCGGCCCCGCATTGCGCGCCCGAGGCGAGGTGGCGCAGCAGGATCTCGGGCCGGTCGTGGGCGGCGGCGTTCTCCAGCACGAGGCGGAACCGCATCGCCTCGCCGGCGAACACGGGCTCGGCGCGCGCGGCGCGCACGCGCAGCTGCGCGAGGTTCCTCGCCGTCTGCACCATGCCGGCGAGCCCCATGCCGGCGAGCAGGAACGTGAGCGCGAAGCCGAGCGAGAGCGCATAGTTGATCGAGCCGACGAGCAGGATGCCGAGCGCGGCGCCGAACAGGAGCCCCAGGCGGCTGGGCATGATGTACACGCGGCGGTGGCCGAGCAGCACCACGCCGCGCTCCGGGGGCGCGAAGCCGTAGAACCAGTTCTTCAGCTCAGCTCGTAGCGCCATCGTAGCGCCAGCGCCCGCGCCAGGCGGCGTGCACGGCGTCGGGATACTCGGGCCGGCCCAGGCTGCCGTTGTAGCGGCCGAGCGCGCGCCAGAAGTCGCCCTTCTCGAGATCGACGTAGTAGCGCAGGATCACGCAGCCGTAGCGCAGGTTGGTGCGCAGGTTGAACAGGTTGTCGCGCGGGCGCTTGAACAGCTGCGTCCAGAACGGCATCACCTGCATGAGGCCGCGCGCGCCGGCGCTCGACACGGCGTACTTGCGGAAACCCGACTCGACCTCGATCAGGCCGAGCACCAGCTGCGGGTCGAGGCCGGCGCGCGTCGCCTCCCACTGGATGGTCATGAGGAGCTCGGTGCGCTGCTTGCGGTCGGGGATGCGCTTGCGCAGCCGCTCCGACATCTCGTAGATCCACTTGTGCGCGTCGTTGGGCCGCCGGAAATTGAAGAACGGCACCGCGCGGTCGGCGATCTGCGCGGTGAGCGTCGCCAGCACCACCGGGTCGATCGGCTCGCGCTTCTGCGCGCCCGCCCAGCCCTGGAGCGGCAGGAGCAGGGCGGCGATCGCGAGCGCAGCCTTCATTCTTCCCTGAACTTGCTTCTCAAGACATCAACCACGGAGGAAAGCGCCACGTTTTCCGGCGTCGCGTCGCGTCGCGCCTTGTACTCGACGGTGCCCGCGGCGAGACCCTTGTCCGAGACCACGAGCCGGTGCGGGACGCCGATCAGGTCCATGTCGGCGAACAGCACCCCGGGGCGCTCCGCGCGGTCCTCCAGCAGCACGTCGATGCCCGCGCCGCCGAGCTCGGCGTAGAGCTTCTCCGCGGCCTCGCGCACCGCGGCGCTCTTGTGCAGGCCGATCGGCACCAGGCACACCTCGAAGGGCGCGATCGGGCGCGGGAAGACGATGCCGCGCTCGTCGTGTCCCTGCTCGATCGCCGCCGCGGCGATGCGCGTGATGCCGATGCCGTAGCAGCCCATCTCCATGGGGCGCGCCGCGCCCTTCTCGTCGAGGAACACCGCCTTCATCGCCTCGGAGTACTTGGTGCGCAGCTGGAAGATGTGGCCGACCTCGATGCCGCGCTGGATGCGCAGCGCGCCCTTGCCGTCCGGGCTGGGGTCGCCCTCGACCACGTTGCGCAGGTCGGCGACCGCCGCCGGCTCGGCGAGGTCGCGCGTGAAATTGACGCCGGCGAGGTGAAAGCCCTCCTCGTTCGCGCCGCACACGAAATCGCTCATCTGCGCGACCGTGCGATCCGCGATCACCCTGACCCCGGCCCCGACGGGACCGATGTAGCCGGCCTTGCAGTGCAGCGCGTTTTCGATCTCATTTTCACTCGCAAATCGAAATGCACCCAAGGTCTTCTGGGTCTTTACCTCGTTCAGGCTGTGGTCGCCGCGGATCAGCAGCAGATGGAAGACGTCGTCATGCATCACCGCGACCGCCTTCACGGTGCGCTCGAGCGGCAGCTTGAGCAGCGCGGCGACGTCCTCGCAGGTCGTCTTCCCCGGGGTTGGGACCTTTTTCAGCTCTTCCACGGGTTCCTTGCGTGGAGAACTCGGCGCAAGAGCCTCCGCGAGCTCCAGGTTCGCCGCGTAGTCCGAATCGGGGCACCAGGCGATCGCGTCCTCGCCGGAGTCGGCCATCACCTGGAACTCGTGCGAGCCGGTGCCGCCGATCGCGCCGGTGTCGGCGGCGACCGAGCGGAACTTCAGCCCCAGGCGCGTGAAGATGCGCGTGTAGGTGTCGTACATGTTGCGGTACTCGCGCTGCAGGTCCTCGTAGCTGGCGTGGAACGAGTAGCCGTCCTTCATGACGAACTCGCGCCCGCGCATGACGCCGAAGCGCGGCCGGCGCTCGTCGCGGAACTTGCCCTGGATCTGGTAGAAGTGCGCCGGCAGCCTGCGGTAGCTGCGCAGCTCGGCGCGCGCGATCTCGGTGACCACCTCCTCGGAGGTGGGCTGGATGACGAAGTCGCGCTCGTGGCGGTCCTTGAAGCGCAGCAGCTCCGGCCCGTACTCCTCCCAGCGCCGCGACTCGCGCCACAGCTCGGCGGGCTGCACCAGCGGCATCGCGAGCTCCATGGCGCCGGCCCGGTTCATCTCCTCGCGCACGATGGCCTCGATCTTGCGCACCACGCGCAGCCCCAGCGGCATCCAGGTGTAGATGCCGGCCGCCAGCCGCCGGATCATTCCCGCGCGAATCATCAGCTTGTGGCTGACGAGCTCGGCATCCGCGGGAGCTTCTTTTACCGTCGAGATGAAGTAGCGTGAAGAACGCATTAACGCGTTGAATTTGTTTTGTGTCTATGAAAAAATGAAGCGGAGAAATTCTAGCCTAGGTGCTACCGCCATGCTCGACCGAGACGGGTACCGTCCGAACGTGGGCATCCTCCTCGTGAACGCGCGCAACGACGTGTTCTGGGGCAAGCGGGTGAACCAGCACGCATGGCAGTTTCCCCAGGGCGGCATCAAGTCGGGCGAATCTCCCGAGCAGGCGATGTACCGCGAGCTGTGCGAGGAAATCGGGCTGAAGCCGGAGCATGTCCGCATCCTCGGGCGCACGCGGCACTGGCTGCGCTACGAGGTGCCGGAGAGATGGATCCGGCGCGACTGGCGCGGCACCTACCGCGGGCAGAAGCAGATCTGGTACCTGCTGCGCATGATGGGGCGCGACTGCGACGTCAAGCTGCGCGGCCACGGCAAGCCGGAATTCGACGCCTGGTGCTGGCACGACTACTGGGTGCCGGTGGAGGCGGTGATCGAGTTCAAGCGCGAGGTCTACCGCCAGGCGCTCACCGAGCTGCACCGCTTCCTGGG
>JBFLYF010000304.1:0-3784 GCA_040756795.1 Pseudomonadota bacterium | reverse complement strand
CCTCCGGGCGCGCGAGGGCCTCACCTTCATCCACCCCTACGACGACCCGGCGGTCGTCGCCGGCCAGGGAACGGTCGCGCTCGAGATGCTCGAGCAGGCGCCGCAGCTCGAGGCGCTCGTCGTGCCGGTCGGCGGCGGCGGCCTGGTCTCGGGAATGGCGGTCGCTGCGAGGGCGCTCGAGCCCGGCATCGAGGTGCTCGGCGTGGAGTCGAAGGGCTGGTGCGCGATGCACCAGCGCCTCGCCGGGCGCCCGGTCGAGGTCGGCGGCGACACCATCGCCGAGGGCATGGCGGTGAGGGACGTGGGGGACTTGCCGTTATCGATTCTTCAGTCCCACGGGGTTGAAATTCTCCTGGTCGAGGAAGAAACGACCGAAAGAGCGATCGTCGAGCTCATAGAGATCGAAAAGACGGTGGCCGAGGGCGCCGGCGCCACCGGCCTCGCCGCGCTGCTCGAGCACCCGGAGCGCTTCGCGGGCAGGCGCGTGGGCATCCCGATCACCGGCGGCAACATCGACTCGCGCCTGCTCTCGGCGGTGCTGATGAGGGGCCTGGTGCGCGACGGGCGCCTGGTGCGGCTGCGCGTCACGATGCCCGACGTCGCCGGCAGCCTCGCGCGGGTGACCACGATGATCGGCGAGGCCGGAGGAAATATCGTAGAGGTGCAGCACCAGCGCGTCTTCGGCATCGCCTCGGTCAAGTCGCCGCGCGTCGAGTTCGTCATCGAGACGCGCGACCGCGAGCACGCCGCCGAGCTGCTGCGCTCGCTCGAGTCGCGCGGCGTGCACGCGCAGCCGGTCGCCTAGGCCGGCTCGGAGATCTCCACCAGGTTCAGGTCCGGGTCGCGCACGTACACCGAGCGGATCGGACCGGTCGCGCCGGTCTTCATGACGGGGCCTTCGAGAATTTCGATCTTGTTTTGTTTCAATCTCTTTATTGCATCTTCCAGTGGAACGGCGGAAATAAAGCACAGATCCAGCGTCCCCGGCGCGGCGACGTGCGCGCGCGGCGTGAACTCCCTGCCCCATTCGTGGAGGTTGATCTTCTGGTTGCCGAACCTGAGCGCAAGCCGTGTCGCGCCCGGGGTTTCGAATTTCTCGAGCTTCATGCCGAGAACCCGGGAGTAAAAGCGGATGCAACCCTCGAGGTCCCGCGTCGTCAGCACGACATGGTCGATATGGTCGATCAAGGCTTCCTCTTCAGCATCCTGAGCGGGTTGTACTCGAGCACCGTCTCGCCCCTCTGGTTGACGACCTTGTTGGCGAAGCGCACCAGGCCCCTGTCGCCCTTCGAGGTGAGGCGCTGCTCGGTCACCTCGGATTCGACGTGGATCGTGTCGCCGATCACGGTCGGCGCCTTGACGTCGAGCGTGGCGTTTAGGAACGCGAGCCCGGTGTCCTGCATGGTCGGCAGGAGCAGCCCCTCGGCGCAGGCGTAGACCAGCGCCGCGGGCACCGGCCGGCCCTTGATCGCGCGGCCCGATTCGTCGGCCACGGCGAAAAGCTCCTCGGTGAGCCAGGTGAGGTTGACGAAGCTCGCGAGGTCGGACTCGGCGAGCGTGCGCCGGTGCGTGCGGAAGCGGAAGCCGACCCTCAGGTCCTCGTAGTAGAAGCCGCGCCCTACGACCGGGAGCGCCTCGCTCATCGCGGCGCGCTACTTGCCGAACTTCGAGCGCGCCTGGTCGAACGCCTCCTGCATGCGCTTCCAGGCGTCGTCGGCGCCCTTCATCATCTCGGCCCAGGCGTCGGCGGAGGCGCCCTGCAGCAGCTTCATCTGGTAGAGCGCCTCGTCGCGCCGGCTGCGGAAGGCCTCGAGCTGGCGCTCGTACTCGGTCTTCAGCTCGTCCTGCGCGCTCTTCGCCTTGGCTTCCCATTTCGCGGCTTCGGCGTTCCACTGGTCGAGCTGGCTCTTCAGCTTCTGCACGTACTCTTCGCGGCTCATCATGGCGTGCTCCTCACGGTCGATGCTGCCCCGAGAGCTTAACTCAGAACAGCGCCGTCCAGAGCAGCGCGAGGCCCGAGGCGAGCATCAGCCCGTCCATCAGCACGTTGAAGTGCGCGGCCTCCATCCTGAGCACGAAGCGCTTGGCCGCGAAGGCGCCGATCATCAGCGTGGAGCCCACGATCAGCCCTTTCAGCGCGATCTCGAGCGGCAGCGCGCCGAAGTTGCGGAACACCAGCGCCTTGGCGAAGTACACCGCGAGCGAGGCCGAGGCCTCCGACGAGAGGAACGCACCCTTGGCGAGGCCCGCGGCGAGGAAGATCGGCGCGGTGATCGGCCCGGTCGAGGCGACGAGGCCGGTGAGAAAGCCGATCGGCGCGCCGAGCGCGGCGAGGTGCCAGAGGCGCAGCCGCAGCCGGTGCGCCGCCATCCAGCGCCGCACGCCGATCATGAGGATGAAGAAGGCGCCGAGCGCGATCTCCACCGCCTGCGCCGGCACCACCAGCAGCGTGCGCGCGCCGAGCGCGGCGAACGGCACCGCGCTCGCCGAGTACGCGGCGCAGGTGCGCCAGTCGACTTCGCGCCACCACACCATCACGCGCGAGACGTTCGCCAGGATCGCGGCGATCGCCATGATCGGCACCGCCTGGATCGGGCCGAAGGCGATCACCAGCACCGGCATCAGCATCACCGAGGAGCCGAAGCCGACGATGCCGCTCAGCGTCCCGGCGACGAGGCCTACGACTAGGACGAAGAGGAAGTCCAAGAGCCCGGGGATTCTATAGACTTTCCGGATGGTCGCCTTCGGCCCGGCGCTGCGGCGCCGCTTCCTGCTCGAGCCCGGGATCGCGTTCCTCAACCACGGCTCGTTCGGCGCCGCGCCGCGCGCGGTGCTCGCCGCGCAGGCGCGCTGGCGGCGGCGCATCGAGGCGAACCCGGACCGCTTCATGCGCGAGGTCCTGCCGCGCGCCCTGCGCAAGGCCGCGGGGAAGCTGGCGGGCTTTCTGAATGCGGATGAAAAAGATCTCGTCTTCGTGGAGAACGCGACCGCGGGCGCCAACGCGGTGCTGCGCTCGCTGCGATTGCGCCCGGGCGATGAGATCCTCTCGACCAATCACGGCTACAACGCGGTGCGCCAGGCGATCCGCTTCGTTTGCGAGCGGACTGGAGCGAGGTCCGCGGAGATGAGAATCGGTTTACCGCTCCACAGCTTTGATTCTTTTCTCGCCGGGCTTGAAAAGCGAATCCATGGCAAAACCAGGCTTCTCGTCATCGATCACATTTCGTCCCCCACCGGCCTCGTCTTCCCGGTGAAGCGCATCGCGGCGCTGGCGCATGCGCGCGGCGTGCCGGTGCTGGTCGACGGCGCGCACGCGCCGGGCCAGGTCGCGCTCGACGTCCCCGCGCTCGGCGCCGACTGGTACGCCGGCAACTGCCACAAGTGGCTGTTCGCGCCGAAGGGCTGCGGCTTCCTGTGGGCGCGCCCGCGCGCGCGGCGCGAGCTGCACCCGCTCGCGATCTCGCACGGCTACGGCAAGGGCTTCGCCGCCGAGTTCGACTGGACCGGGACGCGGGATTTCTCCGGCTGGCTCGCGGTTCCGGAGGCGCTCGCTTTTTTCCGGGAACTCGGTCCTTCCAGGCTCAGAAGCCACAATCACCGCCTCGTCACGTCGGCAGCGGGCAGCATCTCCGCGGCCTGGGGAACCCCGCTCGACGCGCCGCCCGGGCTGCACGGCTCGATGATCGCGATCCGGCTGCCGGCGGCGCTGCAGCGCCGCGACCCCGCGGCGCTGATGCGCGAGCTGTTCGCGCGCCACCGCACCGTCGCCGTGGTCAACGCGCTC
>JBFLYF010000303.1:0-3794 GCA_040756795.1 Pseudomonadota bacterium | reverse complement strand
GAGCGAGGACTCGGTGTGCACGATGCGCAGCGGCTTCATGCCGTGACGCGGTCGGGGGCGAACTGGATGCGGTAGAGCCTGGCGTAGATGCCGCCGAGCGCCAGCAGCTCCGCGTGCGTGCCGGCCTCCGCGATGCGGCCTTTTTCCAGCACCACGATGCGATCGGCGCGCTCGACGGTCGAGAGGCGATGCGCGATCACCATCGTGGTGCGGCCGCGCATCAGGGTCGCGAGCGCGTCCTGCACCAGGCGCTCGGACTCCGAATCGAGCGCCGAGGTGGCCTCGTCGAGGATGAGCAGCGGCGCGTTCTTCAGCAGCGCGCGCGCGATCGCCAGGCGCTGGCGCTGCCCTCCCGAGAGGCGCACGCCGTTCTCGCCGATCAGCGTCTCCAGGCCCTGCGGCATCTCGCGGATGAACTCGATGGCGTGCGCGGCCTGCGCCGCGGCGAGCACCTCGTGCTCGCTCGCCGCGCCCATGCGGCCGTAGGCGATGTTGGCCCGGATCGTGTCGTTGAACAGCACCACGTCCTGGGACACGAGCGCGATGTTGGCGCGCAGGCTCTCCAGGGTGAGCGACTGGATGTCGTGGCCGTCGACCAGGATGCGCCCGGCGTCCGGGGCATAGAAGCGCGGCAGCAGGTTGACGAGCGTCGTCTTGCCGCCGCCCGAAGTGCCCACGAGCGCCACGGTCTCGCCCGGGCGCACCGCGAGGCTCACGCCCGCGAGCGCCGGCTCGGTGCGCCCCGGATAGGTGAAGCCGACGTTCTCGAACGCAATCTCACCCCGCGCACGCGGCAGCGCGACGGTTCCCCGGTCCTCCTCGACCGGCGTGTCGATCAGCCCGAACACGCTTTCCGCGGCGGCGAGGCCTCGCTGGAGAGGAGCGTTTATTTCGGTGAGATGGCGCAGCGGCGCGAGCAGCATCAGCATCGCGGTGATGAACGAGGCGAACTCGCCGACCGTGGTGCGCGTGGCGAGCGACTCCTCCATCGCCAGGTACACGATGATCGCGAGCGCGCATGCCGCGAGGATGTGCGTCACGGGGGTGGTGAGCGCGGCGGGCACGGTCTGGCGCATGTTGAAGCCGCGCAGCCGCTGGCTGGCGTGCGCGAAGCGCCGCATCTCGTAGCCCTGGCCGCCGAACACCTTGACCACCTTGTGGCATGCGATGGTTTCCTCGAGCACGTGCACGAGCTCGCCCATGGCGTGCTGCGCCTCGCGTGTCATGCGCCGCAGGCGCCGCGACAGCAGCCGCACGAACAGCGCGAGCGGCGGCCCGACGGCGAGCGCGATGAGCGTCAGCTTCCAGTTGAGATAGAACAGCCACGCCAGCAGCCCGAGCACCGCGATCGTGTCCTTCACCGCGACCGTGAGCACGACCGTGCTCGCGGCGGCCACGCCGAGAACATCGTACGCGACCCTGGAAAGCACGACGCCGGAGCTGCTGGAGTCGAAGTACGAGGTCGGAAATCGCACGAGTTTCGCGAACATCTCCGCGCGCAGGTCGAGCATCACGCGGTTGGAGACCCATGCCAGGCAATACGATGCCAGGAAGCCGAGCACGCCGCGGACCAGGAAAATGCCGACGATCGCAGCGGCAAGCACGCCGGGCGCATAAGCCGATCCCTCGCCTTTCGCGAAGCCGCCGTCGAGCAGCGGCTTCATCAGCGCGGGGAACAGCGGCTCGGTGGCCGCGGTCGCGATCATGCCGAGCACGGCGAGCCCGAACACCCGCGCGTACGGCCGCACGTACGAGAGAAGGCGGGCGTAGAGGCCCCGGCCCGCTGCGGGTTCGCCGGTGGTTTGCGGCCTGTTCACGCGGGCAGCAGCACCATGTCGGCAATCCCGATCTCGAAAGCCCCCGAGCGGGCGAGGTACGCGTCCCAGTCCGCGTCGGCCAGGCCATTGCCGAACGACACGCCCGCGATCCGGTAGCCGAAGCCGCGGCACAGATCCGCGAGCGCGGTGCGCTTCTCGGAGGACTCGTGGCCAGTCTCGAGGAAAAGAGCGGGCTTGAACTTGCCGAGCGTCTGGACCGCGCCCCTCAGCACGGCTTCCTCGAATCCTTCGACATCGACCTTCAGCACGTCGAGCCGCGAGAGCCGCTCGGCCGCCGCCACGCTGTCCACGGTGACCGAGGGCACCTTGATCTGCTCGAACGTGCGCTCCCGGTCGCTCGGCATGACCCCGAGCCGCGACCCGGTGGTATTTTCGCGCTCGACCGACAAGGCGGCCTCGCCGATCCGGTCCGAGCACGCTTGCGGGAAGACCGTGACCCAGCGAAGCCGGTTTATCGCAATCGTCCGGGTCAGCGCCTCGGCGACATGAGGCACCGGCTCGAAAGCGAGCACCCGGCCGCCCGGCCCGACGGCGAGCGCCGCGCCGAGCGTCCAGTCGCCCAGGTTCGCGCCGACGTCGATCACGGTGTCGCCGGTTCTGCACAGGACTTCGGCGAAGGGGCTCGGCCGGTAAGGCTTGAGCAGGCGGTAGCCCGCGGCCGCATCGACCGGCCTCGGGACATACGTCATCAGATTGCGCCGCAGGAAGATGTAGCCCCCCGGCCAGAGCGCGTGCGCCTCGCGGCGGATCAGGTCGCGGACGTACGGAATCCGGACCCTCCATGGAAAGCGCCGTTCCCTGGATTCGCGGTAGTTGCGCACCCACTCCAGCTTGGTCATCAAGCTGCGTACCCGCTTCGCGATCACGGCACTCTCCCCGGGCTCACTTGCGCTCCTCGGCGGGCGCGGTCTTGGCGCGCTCGGCCTGGACCTTGCGCACGAACTCGATCGCGCCCGCATGGCCCTTGCGCGAGGCATGCAGCATCCAGCCGTAGGCCTCGCTGGAATCGGGCGCGACGCCGCGCCCCTCGGCGTAGGCGAGCCCGAGCTGGTAGGCCGCCTCGACGTTGCCGTCGCGCGCGCTCTTGCGCAGCCACTCCGCCGCCTGCCGGTCGTCGCGCTTCACGCCGTAGAGCCCGCGCGCGTACACCGCGGCGAGCATGAACTCGGCCTCCGGATGGCGCTGCCCGGCCGCCTTTCGCAGCCAATCGAGCGCGAGCTTGTCGTCTTTGGGCAGGCCTTCACCGGTGCTGTAGAAGCGCGCCAGCCGCAACTGCGCGTCGCGGTCCTTGCCCTCGGCGGCGAGCTTGATCAGGCGCACCGCCTCGGCCCGGTTGCGCTCGATCCCGGCGCGGCCCTCGAGCGTGAAGATCCCGAGAAGGTACTGGCCGCGCGGCTCGGATTGCGCGGCCGCCTTCTCGATCCACTGCCGCGCGGCATCCGCATCGGCCGGCCCACCGTGCCCCTCGGTGAGCAGGTAGCCCAGGTTCGCCTGCGAGCGCGCATAGCCTTTTTCGGCCGCGAGACGATACCAGCGGCGCGCCTCCTTGAGGTCCCTGAGCGGGCTGCGCGAGCGCTCGTAGATCACGCCGAGGTTGTGTGCGGAGTCGGCGCGCCCGAGCTCGGCGGATTTGCGGAACATCTCCACCGCGCGCGCTTCGTCCTGCCGCACGCCGCGGCCGTTCAGATAGAGCCGGCCGAGGAAATGCGCCGCGAGCGCGTCACCCTCCCCGGCGAGGCGCTCCAGCTCCTCGCGGGCGGGAGCCGAGGCGCCGGCCGCTTTTTTCGCCAGGTCGATCACCTCGGCCTCGCTCGCCGCCCGAGCCGCCGGCGCAAGCAGCGCGACGGCGCAGCAAAGCACGAGCACCCGCGCGCCGCTCATTGCCGCTCCCGCGCCGCGAGCGCCGCGTACAGGTCGGTGAGCTTTCGAGCCATTGCGTCGATTCCGTAGCCCTCG
>JBFLYF010000302.1:0-3818 GCA_040756795.1 Pseudomonadota bacterium | reverse complement strand
CGCGGTCTGGGAGCTGGTCAGGGCCGAGCGCGAGGGCGAGATCCTGCTCGAGGTCTCGGACGCGGTGCGCGAGTCGCTCATCGCCACGATGGAGCCCCAGGAGCTGGTCGCGGCGACCGGAAGCCTGGAGGCCGACGAGATCGCCGATCTGGCGCCCGACCTGCCCGAAGAGGTGGTGCAGGACGTCATCCGCACGCTGCCGCAGGAAGAGCGCGAGCAGCTGCGCGCGGCGCTGTCCTACGCCGAGGGCACGGTGGGCGCCCTCATGGACTTCGACCAGATCACGGTGCGCGAGGACGCGACGCTGGAGGCCGCGACGCGCACGCTGCGCAATCTGGAGGAGCTGCCGGCGCACACCGACCAGCTGTTCGTGGTCGACCGCGACGGGCGGCTGCGCGGCACGCTGCCGCTTGCGCGCCTGATCGTCACCGACCTGCACCGCGCCGTGGGCGAGGTGGCGGTCACCGGGAACGTGACGCTGCACCCGGAGGACCCCGCCGAGCGGGCCGCGAAGGCCTTCGAGCGCTACGACCTCGCCTCGGCGCCGGTCGCGGACCACTTCGGGCGCCTGGTCGGGCGGCTCACCGTCGATGCGGTGATGGACTACATCCGCCGGGAAAGCGCCCAGACCCAGCTCGCCGAGTCCGGGCTGCGCGCCGAGGAGGACATCTTCGCCCCGGTGCTCGACAGCTTCAAGAACCGCTGGACCTGGCTCGCGATCAACCTGGTGACCGCGTTCATCGCCTCGCGCGTCATCGGCGCCTTCGAGGGCTCGATCGGCAAGCTCGTCGCGCTCGCCGCGCTCATGCCGATCGTCGCCGGCATCGGCGGCAACTCGGGCAACCAGACGATCACCATGATCGTGCGCGCGCTCGCCCTCGGGCAGGTCGAACCGGGCTACTGGCTCAAGCTCATCGGCAAGGAGCTCGGCGTGGCGATGCTGAACGGCGTGCTGTGGGGCTCGCTGCTCGGCTTCGCGGCCTACCTGCTCTACGGCAACGTCGCGCTCGGCGGCGTGATGGCGCTCGCGATGCTGCTCACGCTCCTGCTCGCCGCCGCGATGGGGGTCGCGATCCCGCTCGGGCGCGCGCGCTTGGGTCTCGATCCCGCGGTCGGCTCCTCGGTGCTGATCACCGCCTGCACCGACTCGGGCGGCTTCTTCATCTTCCTCGGCCTCGCGACCGTGTTCCTCTTATAGCGCGGCGAAGGCCTCGCGCGCCGCCGCGAGCGTGTGCTCGATCTCGGCCGGCCCGTGCGCCGCCGACACGAACCCCGCCTCGTAGGCCGAGGGCGCGAGGTACACGCCGCGCGCGAGCAGGGCGTGGAAGAACTTGTTGAAGCGGGCCTTATCGCACTGCATGACTTCGGCGAAGGTCGTGGGCGGTGAAGCGCGGAAGTACAGGCCGAACATGCTGCCGATCGATTGCGCCGAGAAAACGATCTTTGCTTTCCTTGCTTCTGAATTGAGCCCCTCGACCAGGGATTGGGTGGTTCTTTCAATTCTTGTCTGAAAATCCTTTTCTTCAACCAACTTCAAAGTCGCCAGACCCGCAGCCACCGCGACAGGGTTGCCGGAGAGCGTTCCCGCCTGGTAGACCGGCCCGAGCGGCGCGATTTTCTCCATGATCTCGCGCCGGCCGCCGACCGCGCCCACCGGCAGCCCGCCGCCGATCACCTTGCCGAGCGTGGTGAGGTCGGGCCGAATGCCGTAGCGCGCCTGCGCGCCGCCGAGCGCGACGCGAAATCCCGTCATCACCTCGTCGAAGATCAGCACCGCGCCGTGCCGGGAGCAGTTTTCTCTGAGCGATTCGAGAAAACCCGGCTTGGGCAGGACCAGATTCATGTTGCCCGCCACCGGCTCTACGATCACACAGGCGATTTCGTTGCCCTTGCTCTCGAACGCATTTCGAACACCCTCCAGATCGTTAAAACTCAAAACCAATGTCTGAGCGGCGGTCTCGGCCGGCACGCCGGCGGAGCTCGGGTTGCCGAAGGTGAGGGCGCCCGACCCGGCTTTCACGAGCAGGCTGTCGGCGTGGCCGTGATAGCAGCCCTCGAACTTGACGAGCAGGCTCCTGCCGGTGTGGCCGCGCGCGAGGCGAATCGCGGTCATGGTCGCTTCGGTCCCCGAGGACACGAGCCGCACGCGCTCGATCGAGGGTACGAGGCGGCAGATCGCCTCGGCGAGCTCGACCTCGGCTTCGGTAGGGGCGCCGAAGGAGAGCGCGCGCGCGGCGGCCGCCTGCACCGCCTCGACCACCGCGGGGTGTGTGTGGCCCGCGACCATCGGGCCCCAGGAGCCCACGTAATCCACGTAGCGCCTGCCGTCGGCGTCCCAGAGCCAGGCGCCCGAGGCGCGCTCGAAGAAGGGCGGGGTGCCGCCCACCGCGCCGAAGGCGCGCACCGGCGAGTTCACGCCCGCGGGGATGCGCTCCCGCGCGCGCTCGAACAGCGATTCACTGCGCGACTTCATGGGCGAAGAGCCTGGCGTAGGCGCGCGCGCGCGCCGCGACATCGGGCGCATCGAACAGGTCCGAGATCACCGCCACGGCGTCGGCGCCGGCGGCGAGCAGCTGCGGCGCGTTTTCCAACGTCACGCCGCCGATCGCGACCAGCGGCACGCCGAGCGCGCGCGCTTCGCCGAAAAGCGAGAGCGGGGCGCGCCGCGCGCCGGGCTTGGTGGGCGAGGGGAACACGCTGCCGAAAGCGACGTAGTCGGCCCCCGCGGCCGCGGCGTCGCGGGCGGCGGCGAGGGAGTCGTAGCAGGACACCCCGAGCAGCTTTCGCTTCATCTTCTTCCTCGCTGCGGCGATCTCGCCGTCATCGCGGCCGAGGTGCACGCCGTCGGCCTCGCAGGCGATCGCGAGCTCCACGTCGTCGTTGACGATGAAAAGCACGTTCTTCCTGCGGCACAGCGCCACGAGCTCCTTCGCTCTGCGCAGCATCGACTCCGGCGTCGCGGTCTTGTCGCGATACTGGAGCGCCGTGATTCCGCCCTCGATCGCTCGCGCGACGCGCGCGGCTTCGACGCGGTCAGGCGTGATCGCGTACAGGCCGTGCAGCTTCATCGTGGAAACGATTCGGAAGGAACTGTCCTTTGCCCGGGCGGAATCCGGCGGCGAGCGCGTGCCAGGTGTAGCGCTGGGCTTCCTGCACGGCGTCGACGACATCGCGGCCGCGCGCCAGAAACGCGGCGATCGCCGAGGCGAGCGTGCAACCCGAGCCGTGGTAGCTTCCGGCCAGGCGCGGCCAGCGATCCTCGCGCACCACGCCGCGCGCGTCGTAGAGCGCGTTGACCACCTCGGCGCCCGCCTCGTGCGTGCCGGTGACGAGCACGTGGCGGCAGCCCATTTCGCAGAGCTCTCGCGCGCATTGCCCGAGGTCCGCGTCCGGGGGCGCGCCCGCGAGGCGGCGCGCTTCCACGCTGTTGGGCGTCAGCACCGTTGCAAGCGGCAACAGCGATTTCCGCATCACCCGTATGGTTTCGGCGTCGGCGAGCGCATCGCCGCGGCCCGATGCGAGCACCGGATCGAGGACGATGGGCACTCCGGGATGTGCAGCGAGGATGCGCGCGATCGCGCGCGCGTTTACGGCCGAGCCGAGCACGCCGAGCTTGCACGCCGCGACCGGCAGATCGGCGAGCAGGCGCCGCGCCTGGCGCTCGACCAGGTCGGGCTCGATCGCGCGCAGGCTCTCGACGCCGCTCGTATCCTGCACCGTGAGCGCGGTGAGCACCGACGCGGGGTGGCAGCCGAGGCTCGCGAGCGTGAGCGCGTCGGCCTGCAGCCCCGCGCCGCCGGTAGGGTCGGAGGCGGCGA
>JBFLYF010000301.1:0-3825 GCA_040756795.1 Pseudomonadota bacterium | reverse complement strand
CCACGGCCCCACGGGCTCGGGCATGCCGTCGCAGTATCCGCGCATCGCGGGCCAGTTCGCCGAGTACATCGAAGCGCAGTTGAAGGCGTTTCGCGCCGGCACGCGCGCCAACGACCCCAACGGCATGATGCGCGGCGTCGCGGTGCGCATGAACGACCGCGAGATCCAGGCGGTCGCGGAATACGTCGCCGGCCTGCGCTAGAGCAGGAATAAAGCGGCGCGCGGCGCTGTTTCAGCGCGTTGATGCCATGACGACAGCGCTACGGCTGGAACTGCCCCCGGACCTCGCCGCCTTTGTACCGGGCGGTGTGAACGTTGACGTAAAGATTGCCGGCCTTGAACGCTTGCATCTGTGCCTCGTTCAGCTTCGCACCGGCCGGCGCGCTATAGGTATCGCCGCTCTTGGCAAGCGGAATGATCACCGGGCCGTTCTGGCCGCGCGCGCCTTGGTGAATGTGCGCGGCGGTGCCCTGCACGCCGGTGGTCGTTACGCTGCCGCTGACCGAGCCGTCGCTGCCGATGGCAAAGCTGCCGCTGCCGGAGCCCGGAACCGATATCGGCGGCACTTCCTGTGTCCCGCTCAGGCTGACGTTCACCGTGCTGGCGCCCGACATCATGCCGGCGCAGGCGGCGAGCGAAAGCGAAGCGAGCAATATTGATACCCGTCTCATGCTGATGCTCCTCTTTGAAATGGTATCCGGCGAACAGCGCGGCGAACATCTCTATTCCCGAGCGGCCGGTTGATGGACGAGTTTCTCAGCAATCCAGCGGTCCAGGCGGGGGGCGTGCCGTTTCTTGCCGCGCTGATCGCCGCCGTTGCGCTGCAGCCGGTGCGGCTGGGCGGACTCGCATTGGTCGCCGCGTTTCTGAGCTGCATGTACCTGGTGTCCGGCCTGCAGCTCACTCCGCTCACCGCTACCCGCAAGATCCTGATTCTCGGCATCGCGGCGCCGGCGGTCGGCGTGCTCGCGGATTTCGCGTTCAGGCCGACGCGGGCCGGCGCCGCGCTGATGGCGGTTGCCGCGGGCGCCGCGGCGCTGTGGGTGTTCTGGCCGGTGCTGGCACAGAAATCGGCAGCGCAAGCGTGGCTGCTGGGTGCCACAACCGCCGTCGCGACCGTTTTCATGGTGGGATTCGCCCAGCTGCAGCTCGCCTCGGACGCGCTGCGCGCCGGCGCGGCCGCGCTCGGCCTCGGTTTGGGCGTGGGCGTCGCGTCCATCTTTAGCGCCTCGGCATCGTACGGCTCGTACGGCATCGCCCTGGGCGCCGGCGCGGGCGGCTTCCTGCTTCCGCAGATGATCCGAGGCAAGCCCGCCTTCGCCGGCACGACGTTCGCGCTGACGGCGATGCTGCTCGGCGGGCTGGTTGCCGCCGGCGCGATGATCCTTGCGCAGCTGCCGTGGTACGCCGTTCTCGTGCTTGCGCTGGTGCCGCTGGCTGCGCGCATGCCCGTGCCGGCGCGAGCCCCGGTCTGGCTGCAAGCGGTGCTATTCTCGCTGTACGCCTTCGTCGTGGCAGCAGTTGCGTGCGCATTGGCTTGGCCTTCGAATCAACCCTAGAGGAGGATTGAATGAAACGACTTTCAATCGCGTTGGCGATTGTCGCGCTGCCGGTCGCGGCGGTAGCGCAAGTTGAAAGCTATACGCTTGACCAACCCCACACGTTCCCGTATTTCGCCCTGGACTACCTGGGGTACGCCAATATTCTCGGCAGATTCGACAGGACTTCGGGAAAGTTCAGTATCGACCAGGCGGCCAAGAAGGCGTCCCTTGAGCTCGCTGTTGAGACGGCCTCTGTAACGACCGGCGATAGCGAGCGGGCCGGGCGGCCGCGAACGCGCGATGAGCACCTTCGAACGCCGGACTTCTTCAACGTCATCGAGTTTCCTCGCATGACCTATAAGTCGAGCAACGTCAGATTTAGCGGCGACAGCCCTGCCGAGGTTGAGGGGCAGTTGACGCTGCTCGGGGTGACCAAACCGCTCACGCTCAAGATCGACCGCTTCGTGTGCAAGGTCCACCCCTTCTATAAGAAGCCGGCATGCGGCGGCAACGCCTCGGGCACCATCAAACGCACCGATTTCGGCATGAAGTACGCCGTGCCCGCGCTTGGCGACGAGGTCAGAATCTCCATCATCTTCCTAGGACTGAAGGAATAGCATCCTTTCCTCTCCAGGCGATGCAGACGCGACCAACATCAATCCGGAGGACCAGATGAAAAAGCGGTTGCTTGCCGTATCGGCGATGCTTGCGTTCGGTGGAAGCATCACGGCAGAGGCGCTCGCCCAGGCCAACCCGAACCAGCTCGTCGCGAATCGCAAGGGCGCGATGAGCCTGCAAGGCAAATACTTCAGCCCGGTGCTGGCCATGAGCCTGGGTCGCGCGCCATACGACGCGAAACTCGTACAGCGCAATGTCGAGTACCTCACGGTATTGACACAAATGCCCTGGGATGATTTTCAGCCGCATACCGCAGGGCATAAGAACACGCGCGCCAAGGATGACGTTTACGTCGACACGGAGAAGTTCAAAGCGGGAATCGAGCGGCTCCAGAGTGATGTGCAAAAGCTTGTGGCCGCGGTACGCGGCGGCGCCGATCAGCGCGCCGTCAAACCGGCGGCACAAGCGGTAAGTCGCGCCTGCAATGCCTGTCACGAATCGTTCGCGACTTTCGAATACCGCTTCCCGGTCGAATAGCCTTGGCGCCGGCGCTGCGGCAGGCGCTTGTCGGGGGCGCACTTGTCGCGGTTTTCGGCGCGGCCTGCGCACAAGGGGACGCGAAGCGCGGCGAGTATCTCGCCAAGGCTGCCGGCTGCATCGGCTGCCACACCGAGGCGAAGGAGGGTGCCGTGCGTTTCGCGGGCGGGCGCGCGCTGAGGACGCCATTCGGCACCTTCTACGGCCCGAACATTACGCCGCACCCGGTAGCGGGAATCGGGCGCTGGGGTGAGGCGGATTTCGTGCGCGCGCTGCGCCTTGGCCTGCGGCCGGACGGCGCGCATTACTTCCCCGCGTTTCCGTATCCGTCCTTCACCGCCATGACCGATTCGGACATGCGCGACTTGTGGGCGTACCTGCGCACGCTGCCGCCGAGCGCCCGCGCCAACCGGCCGCACGAGCTGCGCTTCCCGTTCGGCTGGCGCTTCCTGGTGGCGCCCTGGAAGTGGCTCTACTTCACGCCGGGAGCGTTCGCCGCGTCGGCCGGTCGCTCAGGGCAATGGAATCGCGGCGCCTACCTCGCGGGGGCGCTGGGCCACTGCGGCGAGTGCCACACGCCGCGCAATTTTCTCGGAGGGTCGAAGGACAGCCGCCGGCTTGCCGGCGGCAAGCTGCCCGAGGGCCGAGTGCCGAACCTGACGCCAACGCGTCTGAAGAAGTGGGACGATGCGCAGCTCAAGGAATTCCTGCGCAGCGGCGCGACTCCCGAGGGCGATCCGCCGTCGGACACGATGTACGAGGTGATCCGCTATACCACCAGCCAACTCACGTCGCAGGATCTCGACGCGTTGATCGCCTATCTGCGCTCCCTGCCGCCGTTGCCGGAGGAGCCGAAATAGCGTGGAATACGCACCATTGTCCCGCTGTTTCCCGCTATGAACGACGCCGAGAGCATCGTCGAGCAGATCCCGCGCCTGCGGCGCTATGCCCGGGCGCTCGCCGGGGACCGCGCTGCGGCCGACGACCTGGTGCAGGACACGCTCGAGCGCGCCTGGTCGAAGTTTCACCTCTACCGGCGCGGAACCGATCTGCGGGCGTGGCTGTTCACGGTGATGCACAACGTCTACGTCAATCAGCTGCGGGCGGGGCGCCCCCGCGCGCCCCGCCC
>JBFLYF010000300.1:0-3829 GCA_040756795.1 Pseudomonadota bacterium | reverse complement strand
TGCGCCTCCAGGATGCGGGCGCGCGCGCGGTTGCCTTCCGCGGTCGCCTGCCGGCGCTCGCTCTCCTGCTGCGCGGCCTGGCTGGCGAGCTTCTGGCGCTCGAGCCGCAGGTCGCGGTCGTCCAGCGCGGCGAGCAGCTCGCCCTTGCGCACCACGTCTCCGGCGCGCGCGTGCGCTTCGAGAATGTAGCCGTTCATCGCCGCGGCGATGGCGCGCTGCACCTTGCCCTCTAGGCTCGCATCCGCCGTGATCATGTAGTCGCCGTCGACGATGGCGAAGAACGCGACCGCGAGCGCGCCGAGCAGCGTCCACAGCTTCAGCGCCACGTGGCGCGGCCCGACCAGGCGGCGTGACAGCGTCGCGATGCTGTCGAGCGCTTTCTCCGCGAGCCAGCGGTCCTCCTTGCGCTTGACGTCGAGCACCGGCCCCACCAGCAGCGCGGCGTGCTCGCAGAGCTCCACCGTCCGCGTGTCGAACTCCGCGCCCGCCGGCAGCTCCAGCGCGAGCGCCCCCAGCACGCTCGCGCCCGCGGTCAGCGGGATGGTGCACACCGCGGCGCTGCCGTGCTGCTGGAGCAGCTCGGCATGCGCGCGCGTCACCTGGAACGGCCCGTCCTTGCGCGCCGGGTAAACCACGGTCGCGAGCTGATCGGCAGCCTCGTCCATGGCGGCCTCGAGAGCGCGCACCAGATTGGTCTTCTTGGAGAAAGCCGCGCTGTGCGACAGCGCACGCAGCTCGATGTGGCGTCCCTTCATGAAGCCGATGCCGACCCGCTCGCAGCCGAAGGTGGTGGCGAGCTCGGTCGCCACCGCCGTCGCGGCGGCCTGAAAGCGCTCGTGCTGCAGCGCGGTCGCGATCAGCTCGAGCACCGTGACCAGGCGCGCCTTGCTGGTGAACGTTTTGCGCCGCGCGAGCGCCTCGAGCCAGCCGATGCCCCAGCCCAGGCGCTGCACCAGCTCGCGCAGCGCGGCCTCCGGGCGGCCCTCGAGCTCGAGCGCCACGGCGCCGTAGAGCTCGTCGTCGACCAGGATCGGGTGGGCGAGGAAGATCGGGTCCTGGCGGCGCGCGCCGCGCGTTGCGCCCTCGACGGCGACCGAGCGCTGCTGCAGCGCGCGCTCCACCGCCGCGGCGAGCCGCGGGCTGCCCTCGATGCCCTCGGGCCAGACCGCGACGGGCGCGAAGGCGGCGGCCTCCGAGGCGCGCAGCACGATCACCGCGCGGATGACGCCGTCGAACGCGCGGCACTGGATCTCCAGCCAGCCGGCGCAGAAGCTGCGCGCGTCCGCGGCGTGCGCGAGCCGCGCCCAGTGCGCCGAGGCGAAGGGCTCGTCCTCCCCCTTGCCGCCCGCGTGCCGCGCGTCGGTGAGCCGGACAACGCCGTCGTTTTCCGCCACGCCGGGCCCCGACCTAGTGCAGCGCCGCGCCGATGCCCGCCAGGTCGGCTTCGGAGAGCGTGCCGGCCGCCTGCTTGAGCTTGAGGCGATTGAACAGGTAGTCGTAGCGCGACTGCGCATAGTCGCGCCTGGCGAGGTACAGGTCGCGCTGCGCATCGAGCACCGGCAGCAGCGTGAACAGGCCCGAGCGGTAGCCCTCTTCCTTCGCCTGCAGCGCGCTCGCCTGCGAGAGGACCGATTGCTTCAGCGCGCGCACCAGCTCGACGCCGCTCAGCGTGGCCTCGTAGGAGGCGCGCGTGACGCGCTCGACCGCGCGCCGCTCCTGCTCCAGGTCCTCCAGCGATTTCTGGTAGCGGTGCGCCGCCTCGCGCGTGACCGCGCTCGTCAGCCCCCCCTCGTAGAGCGGCACCGACAGGCGCAGCGTCAGGTCGGTGGTCTCGACCTCGCTGCCCCCGCCGAACAGCGTCGAGCCCGCGTCGCGCCGGTTGTGGTTGAAGAGCAGGTTGAGGCTCGGCCAGTGTCCGGCGCGCTGGCGCTCGACCTCCTGGCGCGCGACTTCCACCGCCTCGCGCCTCGCCCTGAGCGCCAGGTTCTGGTCGAACGCCGACTCGAGCCAGCGCTCGATGAGCGGCGGCTCGGGAATCTGCAGCGCAAACTCCTCGCGCAGCACCTGCAGGTTCTCGATCAGCTTGCCGGTGATCTCGCGCAGCCCCTGGCGCGCGTCGCGCAGCCGGTTGTGCGCCTCGATCTCGCGCGCCTGCGTCACGGCGTAGCGCGCCGCGGCATCGTGCTGGTTGACGATGGTGCCCAGGCCCATCCTGAGCTTCTCGCGCGCGAGATCCAGCGCCTTGCCGACCGCCTCGCGCTCCGCCCTGGCGAGCGCGAGGCTGTCGCCCGCGGCGAGCACCACCAGGTACGCGGCGGTCGTGCGCAGCAGCAAATCCTGCTCGGCGGCGAGCAGCGTGTACTCGGCCTGGCGGACCACGGCTTTCGCCTGCGCGAAGCGCTCGATCACGTCCTTGCGGAAGATCGGCTGGTTCACCGTCAGGGTGTCGTTGTCGGTGGGAAAGTTCGTGATGCCGGCGCCGAAGATCGGGTTCTCGCTGCGCACGATCCGTTGCCGGGTCTCGGTGCGCTCCAGGTCGAACCTCACCGTCGGCAGGAAGCCGGCGCGCGCCTGGTCGATCGCCGTGCCGGCGGCCAGCGACTCGGCTCTCGCGGCGCGGAACTTCGGGTCGTTCTCGCGCGCGAGCTTGTAGGCCTCGATGAGCGTCTCACCGCGCACTTGCGTCTGCATGAACAGGCTGGCCAATGCCCATGCAACGACTGCGGTCAAACGCCAATACTTTGCCCGATCGCTTTTGACCCCCACCACGCTTCGTTCCCCCAATGTCTGCCGCTCATCCCGATCTTCTCGTTACTCCGCTGGGAGTTCGTACGGTGGACCCGGAAGTTTATCCGAACTCAATTTCGGGCTTGATGACTCTGCTGATTACTTTGCGAAAACAACGCTGCAGCGGATGCCCGACGGGATCTTGTTGCCCGGGTTGGGCAGCTGCAGGCGCACGCCCAGGGTGCCGCTCGCCGCGTCGATCACCTTGTCCACCACGACGACCTTGGCCTGGTAGACGCCCGGGAAGAACGGCGCGAGGCTCACCTTGCCTGTCATGCCGACGCGCACTGTTCCGAACAGGCTCGCCGGCGCAACGACCTCGACATGAAGAGGGTTGATCTGCGCCAGCTTCAGGACCACCGACTTGTCGGTGCGGATGAACTCGCCCGGCGCGAGGCGCGGCTCGACGACCACGCCGTCGAGCGGGCTGACGATGGTGCGCAGCCTCAGGTTCTCCTGGTCCTTCTTCAGCTCCTCCTCGCGCAGGCGCACTTCCGTCACCAGCTCGTCCCTCTCCTGCGCCGAGATGAGCTGCTTCTCGTAGAGCGCCTCGTTGCGCTCCACGCGCCTGCGCCCGTACTCGACGCGCGCCTCCGAGAGCTTCGCCGCCGCCGCCTCGACCCCGGATTGCAGCTTCGCGACCACCTGGCCCTTGCGCACCTGGTCGCCGCGATCGACCGCGACCGTCTCGAGCACTCCGTCGACCGGGCTGCCGACGTTGACCACCATGGAGGGCTCGAGCAGGCATTCGAAGGCCCCGTCCGCCGGCGCCTGCGGCGACTGCGCGGCTGCATTCAATGTGACTAGAGTCGCAGCGGTCGCTGCAAAGAACGTCCTCATGAGCCCCCGCAGAAAGGAGCGAGCGATGCTATCACTCCGGGTGGCGCCAGCCAACAGGGCGCTTTCGCGCGCCTACGCCGGACTAATCTGATCGTCCTGAAGCGATGTCGGCGCGCCCGGCCCCGTCGGCGTGTTCGGCGTGTTCGGCGTGTTCGACGGCGCCGGCGAGGTCGGTGCGGTCGGCGGTGTCGGCGTGGGCGGT
>JBFLYF010000030.1:0-15824 GCA_040756795.1 Pseudomonadota bacterium | reverse complement strand
GGGCCTCGACCCGATCTCGCTCGGCGTGATCGCACGCCTGATCCGGACCTTGAACGATTCCCTCGGCCAGACCTCGATCATCGTCAGCCACGACGTGCAGGAGTGCTTCGACATCGTCGATTATGTCTACATGATGTCGCCGGCGCACATCGTCGCCCAGGGCACGCCCGCCGAGCTGCGCCGCTCGCGCGAGCCGTTCGTCAGCCAGTTCGTGCACGGGGAGACGGACGGCCCGATCCCGTTCCACTACCCGGCGCCGGGCTACGAGGCCGACCTCGCCATGCGGACCGGGGCGCGCCATGGCTGAGCTCTTCGAGCGTCTCGGCAGCGCGTTCACCAACCGCATCTGGCGCCTGGGCTACGCGGCGCGCTTCTTCGCCTACCTCCTGCTGCATTCCGGCACCGCGCTGCGGCGCTTCGGCCTGACCATCCGCGAGATCTATTTCGCCGGTGTCATGTCGCTCGTCATCATCCTGGTGTCGGGGCTGTTCGTCGGCATGGTGCTCGGGCTGCAGGGCTACGAGACGCTGCAGCGCTACGGCTCGTCGGAGGCGCTCGGGATCCTCGTGGCGCTGTCGCTGGTGCGCGAGCTCGGGCCGGTGGTCGCGGGGCTGCTTTTCGCCAGCCGGGCGGGCAGCGCGATCACCGCCGAGATCGGCCTGATGAAGGCGACCGAGCAGATCGCGGCGATGGAGATGATGGCCGTCGACCCGATCGCGCGCGTGGTGGCGCCGCGCTTCTGGGCGGGCGTGATCTCGATGCCGCTGCTCGCCGCGCTGTTCTCGGCCATGGGCATCTTCGGCGGCTACCTGGTGGGCGTGCAGCTCATCGGGGTGGACGAGGGCGCGTTCTGGTCGCAGATGCAGGCCTCGGTGGACTGGCGCGAGGACGTGCTGAACGGCGTCATCAAGAGCGTGGTGTTCGGCGTCGCCGTGACCTGGATCGCGGTGTTCGAGGGCTACGATGCGACGCCGACCGCCGAAGGGGTCTCGGGGGCCACCACCCGCACGGTCGTCACCTCGTCGCTGGCGATCCTGGCGCTCGATTTCGTGCTCACCGCGCTCATGTTTACCGGAGGTAACGCAAGATGAAACGCTCCACGATCGACATCTGGGTCGGCGTGTTCGTCGCCGCCGGCTTTGCCGGACTGTTGTTTTTGGCCCTCAGGGTCGGGAACCTCACGTTCTCGACCGCCCAGACATATCAGGTCCAGGCCAAGTTTGCTAACATTGGCGGGCTGAAGGTGCGGGCGCCCATCAAGAGCGCGGGGGTGGTGGTCGGGCGGGTGTCGGACGTCAGGTTCGACAACGAGAGCTTCGAAGCCATCGTCACGTTCAACATCGACGCGCAGTATCAGTTTCCGCGCGACACTTCGGCCAAGATTCTGACTTCGGGGCTGCTGGGCGAGCAGTACGTGGGGCTGGAGGCGGGCGGCGACAGCCAGATGCTGAAGGCCGGCGAGCGCTTCCGGCTGACGCAGTCGGCGGTGGTGCTGGAGAACCTGATCAGCCAGTTCCTGTTCAACAAGGCAGCGGAAGGCAAGAACGACAAGGAAGGCAAGGACGGCAAATGATTCGGCGCTGGGCGAGGACGATGGCGGCGGCGGTGCTGCTCTGCGGCGCGGCAGGCTGCGCCACGACCAACGGCGGCGACCCGCGCGACCCGATCGAGGGCTTCAACCGCGCCATGTTCGCGTTCAACGAGGGCTTCGACGAGGCGATCGGCAAGCCGATCGCGACCGCCTATCGCGACGTGCTTCCCTGGCAGGTGCGCACCTGGGTGCGCAACTTCTTCGCCAACATCGCCGACCTCTGGATCGGCGCCAACAACCTGCTGCAGGGCAAGCCCGGCGACGCGGTGACCGACTGGGCGCGCTTCGGCTTCAACACCACGCTCGGCCTGTTCGGCATCAACGATGTGGCGAGCGAGATGGGCATCGAGAAGCACGACGAGGACTTCGGCCAGACCTTCGGCCGCTGGGGCGCGTCCGACGGCGCCTATATCGTCTGGCCGTTCCTCGGCTCGAGCAACGTGCGCGACACCGTGGGGTTCGTGTTCGACTGGAACCTCGATCCGGTGCGGCGCCACGAGCCGAAGGACCCGCGTTACTTCATGATCGTGCTGCGCGCGCTCGGCAAGCGCGCCGACCTGCTCGACGCGAGCCGCATTCTCGAGGAGGCTGCGCTGGACAAGTATGTGTTCCAGCGCGATGCCTACCTGCAGCGGCGCAGGAGCCTGGTGCACGACGGCAGCCCGCCGCGCGCCGCGCGCGAGCTGCCGCGCGCCGAGGCGCCCGCGACGGCGCCGGAGCCGCGGGCGTTCGACGCCGCGGTCCGGCTGCTGGAGGAGCCGGCCACGCCCGCCGTCGGCGGGGGCTAGGATGCTCGCCGAATCGATCCGTTTCGCGGCGGCCGCGACGGCGGCCTTCGTGCTCGGCTCTGGGGTGGCGGCGGAGCTCGCCCCCGACGTGCTGGTAAAGAACGTGACCCTCGAGGTCGTGGAGATCGTGCAGCAGGACAAGGACATCCGCGCCGGCGACCGCAAGAAGGTCATCGCGCTGATCGAGGACAAGGTCCTGCCGCACTTCAACTTCCAGACCATGACCGCGACCGCGGTCGGCCGCAACTGGGACAAGGCGAGCCCCGAGCAGAAGGCGCGCCTGACGCAGGAATTCAAGACGCTGCTGGTGCGCACCTACGCGAGCTCGATCGCCGCCTACAGCGGCCAGAAGTTCGACTTCCGCCCGCTGCGCGCCAAGCCCACCGACACCGACGTCACGGTCTACGTGCGCGTGCTGCAGTCCGGCACCCAGCCGGTGCAGATCGATTACGACATGGAGAAGCGCCCCAACGGCTGGAAGGTGTGGGACGTGCGCGTCGCCGGCATCAGCCTGGTGGCGAACTACCGCACCGAGTTCGACAACCTGGTGCGCGGGGGCGGGATCGACGGCCTGGTCCGGGCGCTGCAGGAAAAGAACCAGTCGCTGGATCGCGCGCCGGTCGCCGCGGGCGCGGGCAGGAAATGATCCGCCGCGAAGGCGAGCGCATGGCGGTGAGCGGCGCGCTGACGCTCGCCACCGTGACCGACGCCTTGCGCGAAGGCTGCGCCGCGATCGGCGAAGGCGCGCGCACCGTGGATCTCGCCGGAGTCGGCGAGCTCGATTCCTCTGCGCTCGCGCTGCTGCTCGCCTGGCTGCGCGAGGCGAAGCGGCGCGGCCGCAGCCTCAGCTTCACCAATCTCCCGCAGGGTCTGACCACCATCGCCAGGCTGTACGGCGTGGCCGAGCTGCTGCCCGGCGAGCCCGCCCGCCACTAGGCCGCCAGGCCCGCGCGCGCGTGCCCGCAGCACGTCGCAGCGGGCGCATAGGCCCGGACGGCAAAGCGCCATGGTGACCCCGGAAAGCGTGAAAAGCGGCATCGAAGCGGGACTCGCGTGCGAGCACGTCGAGGTGGTCGGCGACGGCCAGCACTTCCAGGCCCTGATCGTGTCCGAGGCTTTCGCGGGCAGGAGCCGCGTGCAGCGCCACCAGCTGGTGTACGCGGCGCTCGGCGAGCGCATGCGCGCGGAGATCCACGCCCTGTCGATGCGCACGCTCACGCCCGAGGAGTGGCGCCGTGGATAAGCTGCGCATCGCGGGCGGCAGGCCGCTCGAGGGCGCGGTCCGCGTCTCCGGGTCGAAGAACGCCGCGCTTGCGGTGATGGCGGCGACGCTGCTCGTGCCGGGCGTGCATCGGCTGCGCAACGTGCCGCGGCTGCGCGACACGCAGACCTTCGCGCGCGTTCTGGAGCTGCTCGGCGCACGGGTGTCGTTCGAGGGCAACCTGCTCGGCATCGACACGCGGAACGTGAACGCGGTCGAGGCGCCCTACGAGCTGGTGAAGACCATGCGCGCAAGCATCTACGTGCTCGCGCCGCTGCTCGCGCGCTTCGGCAGGGCGCGCGTGTCGCTGCCCGGCGGCTGCGCCTGGGGGCCGCGACCGGTGAACCTGCATCTCGCGGGGCTGCAGGCCATGGGCGCCGCGCTCGAGATCGAGCACGGCTATATCGTCGGGCACGACGTCAAGCTGCACGGCGCGACGATCGCCTTCGACGTCGTGTCGGTCGGCGCCACGGCGCAGCTCATGATGGCGGCGGTGCTGGCCGAGGGCACGACGGTGCTGGAGAACGCGGCGCTCGAGCCGGACGTCACCGTGCTCGGCGAGGTGCTCGCCGCCTGCGGCGCGCGCATCGAGGGCCTGGGCTCGCGCCGGCTCGTGATCCACGGCGTGAACTCGCTCGCGCCGATCGACACCACGATCATTCCGGACCGCATCGAAGCCGCGACCTTCGCCGCCGCCGCGGCGATGACCGGCGGCACGATACGCCTCGAAGGCGTGGTTCCGGACCACTTCGAGGCGGCCATGCACAAGCTCGAGGAAGCGGGCTGCACGCTCGCGCGCAGCGCCGACGCGGTGACGGTCACGGGACCGCGGCGCCCGCGGGCGGTCAACGTCGTGACGCACCCCTTTCCGGGTTTTCCCACCGACATGCAGGCGCAGATCATCGCCGTGTGCGCGATCTCCTCCGGGACGAGCGTCGTGGAGGACACCATCTATCTGGACCGCTTCACCCACGTTCCCGAGCTCGCCCGCATGGGGGCGCAGGTCGAGCTGAGGGGCAACATCGCGGTGGTCAAGGGCGTGACAAGGCTCTCCGGCGCCCAGGTGATGGCGACCGACCTGCGCGCCTCGGCGTGCCTCGTGATCGCCGGCCTCGCCGCGCAGGGCGAGACCGTGGTCGACCGCATCTACCACCTCGACCGCGGCTACGAGGCGCTCGAGCGCAAGCTCGCGGCGCTCGGCGCCGACATCGAGCGCGTGCGCTGAAGGGTACACTCGACGGATGAAGGCCATCGGCCTCGCGTTGTCGAAAGGAAGGATCCTCCAGGAGACCGCGCCGCTGCTCGCGCGCGCCGGCCTCGCGCCGCGCGAGGACCCGGAGACCTCGCGCCGGCTCGTCATCGGCACGGCGCGGCGCGACGTGCGCCTCATCGTGCTGCGCGCGGCCGACGTGCCGACCTACGTGCAGCACGGCGCGGCCGAGCTCGGCATCGCCGGCAAGGACGTGCTCGCCGAGCACGGCGGCGCGGGCCTCTACCAGCCGCTCGACCTCGGCATCGCCCGCTGCCGCATGATGGTGGCGGTGCGCCGCGGCTACGACTACGCGTCCGCGGTGCGCCAGGGCGCGCGCCTCAGGATCGCCACCAAGTACGTGCAGACCACGCGCGAGCACTTCGAGGCGAAAGGCGTGCACGTCGACCTGATCCGTCTCTACGGCTCGATGGAGCTCGCGCCGCTCGCGGGGCTCGCCGACGCGATCGTCGACCTGGTCTCCAGCGGCCGCACGCTGCGCGCCAACAAGCTCGTGGCGGTGGAGGAGATCATGCCGGTGTCGGCGCGCCTCGTCGTCAACCAGGCGGCCCTCAAGACGCGCCGCGCCGAGCTGCAGCCGCTGATCGAGGCGTTCGGCAAGGCGGCGCGCCGATGAAGCTGCGGCGCCTTTCCACGCGCGAGGCGGGCTTCGACTCGAAGCTCGCCGCGCTCACGCGCTACGAGGCGGCGCAGGGCGCGCGCGTCGAGGCCGCGGTGAAGCGGATCGTCGGCGCCGTGCGCCGCCGCGGCGATGCGGCGCTGCTCGCGTATAGCAAGCGATTCGACCGTGTGAGGGCCCGGTCGGTGTCCGATCTCGAGATTTCCGCGGCGGAGATTCGCGATTCTCTGAAGAAAATTCCTGCAAGAGAAAAAACCGCCCTGGAGCAGGCCGCGAATCGAATCAAGCGCTTCCATGCGCGGCAGCGTGCGCGCTCCTGGAGCTTCACCGACGCCGACGGCACGCGGCTCGGGCAGCGCGTCACCCCGCTCGAGCGGGTCGGCGTCTATGTGCCCGGCGGCAAGGCGGCGTACCCGTCCTCGGTGCTGATGAACGTGATCCCCGCGAAGGTCGCGGGGGTGCGCGAGATCGTGATGGCAAGCCCCAACCCGGCGCCGCTGGTGCTCGCCGCGGCCGCGGTGGCGGGCGTCGACCGCGCGTTCGCCCTCGGCGGCGCGCAGGCGGTCGCGGCGCTCGCCTACGGCACGCGCAGCGTGCCGCGCGTCGACAAGATCGTAGGGCCGGGCAATGCCTACGTCACCGAAGCGAAGCGCCAGGTCTTCGGCCAGGTCGGCATCGACATGATCGCGGGACCCTCCGAGATCCTGGTGATCTGCGACGGCGGCACCGACCCGGACTGGGTGGCGATGGATCTCTTCTCGCAGGCCGAGCACGACGAAATGGCGCAGGCGATCCTGCTCTGCCCTTCGCTTTCTTATCTCGACAGGGTCGCCAGATCAATCCGCAGACTGATCGATCAAATGCAAAGAAAGGCAGTCATCCAGGCGTCTCTCGAGGCGCGCGGCGCGCTGATCCACGTCAAGAGCCTCGCCGAAGCCTGCGAGATCGCGAACCGCATCGCGCCGGAGCATCTCGAGCTTTCGGTGTCGAACCCGGGCGCGCTGCTGCCGCGGCTGCGCCACGCCGGCGCGGTGTTCCTCGGGCGCTGGAGCTCCGAGTCGATCGGCGATTACTGCGCGGGCCCCAACCACGTCCTGCCGACCTCGGGCGCGGCGCGATACTCCTCGCCGCTCGGCGTCTACGACTTCCAGAAGCGCTCGAGCGTCATCGGCGTGTCGCGCGCCGGCGCGCGGCGCCTCGGGCGGCTCGCGGCGCGCCTTGCGCGCTGCGAGGGGCTGCAGGCGCACGCGGCCGCGGCCGAGATGCGCGCGGAGCCGCGGCGATGAGCGCGGCATCGAAAGTGATCCGGCCCGAGGTCCAGGCGATGCACGCCTACCCGGTGGCCGACGCGACCGGCCTGGTCAAGCTCGACCTCATGGAGAGCCCTTACGGCCTGCCGCAGGAGCTCGCCGCGGAAATCGGCCGCATCGTCTCGCGCCTGTCGCTCAACCGCTACCCGGTGCCGAGCGCGCGGCGCCTGCGCGACCTGATCCGCGAGGTGATGCAGGTGCCGGCGGGCTGCGAGGTGCTGCTCGGCAACGGCTCGGACGAGTGCATCCAGTACATCACGGCGGCGATCGCGCGCGAAGGCGCGGTGGTGATGGCGCCGGTGCCCTCGTTCGCCATGTTCTCGATGCACGCGCTGCTCTTTCGCCTGCGCTTCGCGGGCGTGGCGCTGCGCTCGGACTTTTCGCTCGACAGCGAGGCTTTCCTCGCCGCCATGGCGCGGGACGAGCCCGCGCTCGTCTGGATCGCCTACCCGAACAACCCCACCGGCAACGCGTTCCCGGTCGCCTGCATCGAGCGCATCCTGCGCGCCGCGCCCGGCCTGGTGGTGATCGACGAGGCCTACCAGCCGTTCGCCGGCGCGACTTTCATGCCGCGCCTGGCCGAGTTCGAGAACCTGGTGGTGATGCGCACCGTGTCGAAGATCGGCATGGCCGGCCTGCGCCTGGGCTATGTCTGCGGGCGGCCCGAGTGGATCGAGGCCTTCAACAAGACGCGCTCGCCCTTCAACGTCAACGTGCTCACCGAGGCGGTGGCGGTGAAGCTGCTCGAGAACAAGGCGGTGCTGGATGCGCAGGCGGCCAGGGTGCTCGCCGAGCGCGAGCGCATCCGGCCCGAGCTCGAGCGCCTGCCCGGCCTCACCGTGTATCCGTCGGTGGCGAACTTCTTCCTCGCGCGGGTGGCCGGCGCGCCCGGCGCCGGCACGCGCGTCTTCGAGAGCCTGAAGGCGCAGGGCGTGCTGGTGCGCGACTTCTCGGGCGGGCATCCGCTGCTCGAGAACTGCCTGCGCCTCACCGTCGGCACGCCGGAAGAAAACCGTATACTGCTCAACGCCATGCGAGAGGCGCTGTCATGAGGACCGCAGAGGTCGCGCGCAACACCAAGGAGACGCAGATCCGCGTCCGGCTAAACCTCGACGGCACCGGCGCGGCGAAGCTCGCCACCGGGCTGCCGTTCCTCGAGCACATGCTCGACCAGGTGGCGCGCCACGGCATGCTCGACCTGGAGATCGATGCCAAGGGCGACCTGCACATCGACGCGCACCACACGGTCGAGGACATCGGCATCACGCTCGGCCAGGCGGTCGCGCGGGCGATCGGCGACAAGGCCGGGATCCGCCGCTACGGCCATGCCTACGTGCCGCTGGACGAGGCGCTCTCGCGCGTGGTGCTGGATTTCTCCGGCCGGCCGGGGTTGAGCTACAACGTCAAGTTCACGCGCGCGCTGATCGGCGAGTTCGACGCCGACCTGGTGCACGAGTTCTTCCAGGGCTTCGCCAACCACGCCCAGGTGACGCTGCACATCGACAACCTGCGCGGCGACAACGCGCACCACCAGTGCGAGACCATGTTCAAGGCGTTTGCGCGCGCGCTGCGCATGGCCGCCGAGCCCGACCCGCGCGCCGCGGGGAGCGTCCCCTCGACGAAAGGCTCGCTCTAGATTGAGGATCGCGGTCGTCGACTACGGCATGGGCAACATCCGCTCGGTGTCGAAGGCGCTCGAGCGCGTCGCGCCGCACGCCGAGATCGCGGTAACCTCGGATCCGGAGGCAATTCTTTCCTGTGAAAGACTCGTCATTCCCGGCCAGGGTGCGCTTCCCGACTGCATGCGCCAGCTCGCGGCAAGCGGCGCGCGCGACGCGGTGGTGGAGGCTGCCGCGCGCAAGCCCTTCCTCGGCATCTGCATCGGGCTGCAGATGCTGTTCGAGCGCGGCGAGGAGGGCGACACGCCGGGCCTCGGGCTGCTCCCGGGGCGCGTGCCGCGGCTCGCTGCAGAAGGCCTCAAGATTCCGCACATGGGCTGGAACGAGGTGTTCCAGAGCGCGCCGCACGCCCTGTGGGAGGGCATCGCGGACGCGAGCCGCTTCTATTTCGTGCACAGCTACTACCCGCAGCCCGCGCAGCCGGCGCTCGTCGCGGCGACCTGCGTGTACGGGGCGCGCTTTACCTGCGCGGTGGCGCGCGATAACATCTTCGCCGTGCAGTTCCACCCGGAAAAGAGCCAGTCCTCCGGCTTGCGGTTGCTCTCCAACTTCGTCCAGTGGCGGCCTTAGCTCCGAGGTAATTCCGCCCAGGCTCCGCGCAGCACCGCTCGTGCTGATCATCCCCGCGATCGACTTGAAGGACGGCCGCTGCGTGCGCCTGCAGCAGGGGCGCATGAACTCGGCCACGGTGTTCTCCGAGGACCCGGTGGCGATGGCGCGCCACTGGTCGGCCGAAGGCGCGCGGCGCCTGCACATCGTGGACCTGAACGGCGCGGTCGCGGGGCGGCCGAAGAACGAGAAGGTGATCCGCGAGATGATCAAGGCGGTGGGCGACAAGACGCCGATCGAGCTGGGCGGCGGCATCCGCGACCTGGATACCATCGAGAGCTATCTCGACGCGGGCGTCACCTACGTCGTCATCGGCACCGCGGCGGTGAAGAACCCGGGGTTCCTGCACGATGCCTGCTATGCGTTTCCCGGCCACATCATCGTAGGGTTGGATGCCAAGGACGGCAAGGTCGCGGTCGAGGGCTGGTCGAAGATGACCGGGCACGACGTCGTGGACCTCGCCAGGAAATTCGAGGGCTACGGGGTGGAGGCGCTCGTCTACACCGACATCGGGCGCGACGGCATGATGACCGGGGTGAACGTCGAGGCGACGCTGCGCCTCGCGCAGGCGATCAGGATCCCGATCATCGCGAGCGGCGGGCTGACGAGCATCACGGAGGTGCAGGCGCTGTGCGCGAGGCTCGTGCCTGAGGGCGTGGTCGGCGCGATCACGGGCCGCGCGCTCTACGAGGGCGTGCTCGACTTCAAGCAGGCCCAGGCCGCCGCCGACAAGGCGCTCGGCAAGGCTTAGCCGATGGGCCTCGCCAAGCGGGTGATCCCCTGCCTCGACGTCACCGCGGGCCGGGTGGTCAAGGGGGTGAACTTCGTGAAGCTGCGCGACGCCGGCGACCCGGTCGAGATCGCCGCGCGCTACGACGCCGAGGGGGCCGATGAGCTCGCCTTCCTCGACATCACCGCGAGCTCGGACGAGCGCGACATCCTGCTGCACGTGATCGAGGCGGTGGCCTCGCAGGTGTTCATTCCGCTCACCGTGGGCGGCGGCGTGCGCCGGGTCGAGGACGTGCGGCGGCTGCTGAATGCGGGCGCCGACAAGGTTTCGATCAACACCGCGGCGGTGCAGAATCCGGAGCTGGTGCGAGAGGCTTCGGGGATCGTCGGCTGCCAGTGCATCGTGGTCGCGATCGACGCCAAGAGAAAAGGCGGCGGATGGGAGGTGTACACGCACGGCGGCAGGAAGCCGACGGGGCTGGACGCGGTAGACTGGGCGCGGCGCATGACCGGCGCGGGAGCGGGCGAGATCCTGCTCACCAGCATGGACCGCGACGGCACCCGCGACGGCTTCGACCTCGCGCTGACGCGCGCGGTCGCCGACGCCGTGAGCGTGCCGGTGATCGCCTCGGGCGGCGTCGGCACGCGCGAGCACCTCGCCGCGGGCGTGCTCGAGGGCCGCGCCGACGCGGTGCTCGCGGCGAGCGTGTTCCATTTCGGCGACTTCACGGTGCGCGCGGCGAAGGAGCACATGCGCGCGAGGGGGATCGAGGTCAGGCTATGACGGACTGGCTCGACGAAGTGCCGTGGGACAAGGACGGGCTGATCGCCGCCGTGGCGCAGGATTCCTCCTCGAAGCGCGTCCTCACGGTCGCCTGGATGAACCGCGAGGCGCTGGAGGAGACCGCCAGGACGCAGCAGGCGGTCTACTGGTCGCGCTCGCGCAAGCGCCTCTGGCGCAAGGGCGAGGAATCGGGCCACGTGCAGAAGGTGCGCGAGCTGCGCATCGACTGCGACTCCGATGCGATACTGCTGCTGGTCGAGCAGGTGGGCGGCATCGCCTGCCACACCGGGCGCGAGAGCTGCTTTTTCCGCAAACTCGAGAACGGGAGATGGGTGAGCACGGATCCGGTGCTGAAGGACCCGGCGCTCATCTACAGGAAATGAAACCGGGCCTGTACCAAACGCTGGAGCGCATCGCGGCGGTAATCGAGAGCCGCAAGAGCGGCGACGCCGCCAAGTCCTACGTCGCGCAGCTGCTCGCCGCGGAGGAGGACGCGGTGCTGAAGAAGGTCGGCGAGGAAGCCGTCGAGACCGTGCTCGCCGCGAAAGGCGGCGACCGGCTGCACCTGGTGCGCGAAACCGCCGACCTGTGGTTCCACAGCATGATCCTGCTCGCGCGCCACGGCCTGGGGCCCGGCGACGTGCTCGCGGAGCTGCACCGGCGCGAGGGCATCGCGGGGCTGGATGAAAAGGCCGCGAGGAAAAAGCGGTGAAGGATCCGCGCAGTTCTCCGGATTGCATCTTCTGCAGGATCGCGGCGGGCGAGGTGCCGGCGAAGAAGGTCTACGAGGACGAGGACATCCTCGCTTTCCACGACGTGCGGCCGCAGGCGGCGGTGCACTTCCTGGTGGTGCCGCGCGAGCACGTGCCGACGCTGTACGAGGCGGGGATGGCGCAGCACCGCGCGCTCGGCAAGATGCTCGCGCTCGCAGGGGAGCTTGCGAGGAAGGAAGGCGCGGGCGAGGGCTTCCGGATCATCATCAACACCGGGCGCGTAGGACACCAGGAGGTGTATCATGTCCACATGCACGTTCTCGGAGGACCGGACCCCCTGGGCCCGATGCTCGCGAGACGGAAGTAGGAGGCCTGTATGGGCGGCTTGAGCTGGATACACTGGGTCATACTGTTGCTGGTGGTGGTGCTGATCTTCGGCACCAAGAAGCTGCGCAACATCGGCGCCGACCTCGGCGGCGCGGTGCGCGGCTTCAAGGACGGCATGCGCGAAGGCGGCGACAAGCCGGGCGATCCGGCGACCGCGCCGCAGGTCTCGGCGAAGACCGTCGAGGGCGAGGTCAAGGGCAAGACCGAGACCAAGGCCTGAAAGCGGGCCTGGGAGCATCGTGAGGGCGCCCGCCGGGCGCCCTTTTCTTCTGCCGGCGAGCCGCCTTGTTCGACATCGGATTCTCGGAGCTCGTGATCATCAGCCTGATCGCGCTGGTCGTGATCGGGCCGCAGCGCCTGCCGCGCGTCGCGCGCACGCTCGGCCACCTCGCCGGACGGCTGCAGCGCTACGTCGCCGACGTCAAGGCCGACATCAACCGCGAGGTCGAGCTCGACGAGCTGCGCAAGATGCGCACCGACGTCCAGCAGGCGGCGACCAGCTTCGAGAACTCCGTGCAGTCCGAGCTGAGCAAGACCGAAACCGAGCTGAATGCCGCGGCAAGCACCGCTGCTTCTGATCAACCGAAAATTCCCGAGAAAACCCCCTAGGCGTGCAGCAGGACACCTTCATCTCCCACCTGGTCGAGCTGCGCGAGCGGCTGCTGCGCGCGATTCTCGCCGTGGCGCTGGCGATGGTGGCGCTGCTCATCTGGCCCGGCGCCGGCGCGGTCTACGACCTGCTCGCGCTGCCGCTGATCCAGGCGCTGCCCGTGGGCTCGAAGATGATCGCGACGGGCGTCATCACGCCGTTCGTCATCCCGCTCAAGGTGACGGTGCTGGCGGCGTTCCTCGTCGCGCTGCCCTACGTGCTGTACGAGGTCTGGGCCTTCGTCGCGCCGGGCCTGTACGAGCACGAGAAGAAGCTCGGCTTGCCGCTCGTGGTCGCGAGCACGCTGCTCTTTTTCCTCGGCATCGCGTTCTGCTACTTCTTCGTCTTCGGCCGCGTGTTCTCGTTCATCCTCGAGTGGGCGCCGAAGTCGATCACGGTGGCGCCGGACATCGAGAATTACCTCAACTTCGTCATCACCATGTTCATCGCTTTCGGCGTCGCCTTCGAGATCCCGGTCGCCGTGATCCTGCTGGTGCGCTCCGGCATCGTCAGCGTGGAGAAGCTCGCCGAGGCGCGCTCCTACGTGATCCTCGGCAGCGCGTTCGTCGCCGCCATCGTCACGCCGCCGGACGCGATCTCGATGCTGGCGCTGTTCATCCCCATGTGCATCCTGTTCGAGGCGGGCCTGGTCGCCGCGCGCTTCGCCGGCGGGCGCCAGAAGGATGTAGAATCGCGCCCCTCATCCATCGATCCGAGCGGGAACACCCCATGAAACGCAAGTACGGCGCGGCCCTCAAGCGCGAGTCGCTCGCCGAGCAGCGCATGCGCGCAGCGGCCAAGGCGGCCGGCGACAACAGCTTCAATTTCGGCTCCGACCTGAGGAAAGGCGCGGTCTCGCGCGGCAAGCGCCGCGGCCGCGCCGACAAAGCGGGTCTCTAGTACTAACGGCCGTTCAGGAAGCGCTCGACCAGCGCGAACTGCTCGGGGACATTCAGCGCGGGCGCGTGCCCGCAGCCGGGGATCGTCACCACCACGGCGCGCGGCCCGCGCGAGCGCATCGCCTCGGCCACCTCGGGCAGCAGCAGGTCGGAAGCCTCGCCGCGCAGGCACAGCGTCGGCACGTCGATCGCGTCCCAGGCCTCCCACTGGTCGTAGTCGTTCGGGTGGTGGGTGAACTGCAGCACCATCCGGGGATCGTAGTGCGGCGTCACCTTGCCCTCGGTCGTGCGCCGCGTGGAGGTCTCGGTGAGGCGGCGCCACTGCTCGTCCGAGAGCCAGCCGAACGGCTTGTACACGGTGCGGAAGTATTGCTCGAGCTCGCCCACGCGCGCGAACTGTGCCGGGTTGCCGGCGTAGGCGCGGATGCGCTCGACCGCGGCCTCGCCCAGCTTGGGCCCGATGTCGTTCAGCACCAGGCGGCGGATGCGGCCCTTCAGGGCCCCGGCCGCCAGGCGGATGCCGAGCGCGCCGCCCATCGAGGTGCCGAGCCAGTGCGCCTCGCCGATGCCGAGCTGGTCCATGAGCGCCACCGCGAGGCGCCCGTAGAACTCCAGGCAATACTCGCGCTCCGGCGCCGGGCTCCACTCCGAGAGCCCGCGGCCGATGGTGTCGGGGCAGATGACGCGATATCGCGAGGCGAGGCGCGCCGCGATGTCGTCCATGTCGCGCCCGGTGCGCGCCAGGCCGTGCCAGGCGATCACGGCGCTCGCGTTTCGCGCGCCCCACTCGGTGTAGTGGATCTCGCGGCCCTCGCAGACCAGGTAGTTCGAGGTCGGGCTCATCTGGCGCGGAGCTTGCCCACGATGCCGGTGGGGAAGTAGTAGACGCAGACGATGAAGAGCACGCCGAGCCAGAGCAGCCAGCGGTCCGGGTGCAGCAGGTTCGGCACGAGCGGCACGCCCTGCGCCGCATCGCTCGCGAGCTTCATCAGGTCCTGCAGGTAGTTCTGCGCCACGACGAAGAGCGTCGCGCCGATCGCCGAGCCGTACATCGTGCCCATGCCGCCGATGACCACCATCAGCAGGATGTCGATCATGATGTTGAAGGAAAGCGTCGTGTCCGGGCCGGTGTAGCGCAGCCAGATCGCATAGAGAACGCCGGCGAGCGTCGCGCCGAGCGCGCCGATGCAGTTCGCGACGGTGCGGTAGGTCACGGTGCGGTAGCCGAGCGCCTCCGACCTGAACTCGTTCTCGCGGATCGAGAGCAGCACGCGCCCGAAAGGCGAATTGACGATGCGCAGCAGCATCAGAAAGAACACCAGCGCGAACACGACGACCACGTAGTAGCTGACCAGGCGCGAGTGCAGGATTTCCGGAAGGCGGTAGCTGACGCCGTCCTCGCCGCCGGTGAGCGCGGAGAGCTGCGAGGCGAGGATCTGGAAGAAAGACGCCACCGCGAGCGTGATCATGGCGAAGAAGATCGCCCGCACGCGCAGGCTCAGCAGCCCGATCGCGAGCGCAAGCACCGCCGAGAGCAGCAACGCGAGGCCGATGCCGAGCGCGAGGCTTCCCCAGCCGACGCCGAGCTTCGCCATGGCGATGCCGACGCCGTAGCCGCCGATGCCGAAGAACATGGTGTGCGCGAAGGAGACGATGCCGGTGTAGCCGAGCAGCAGGTCGTAGCTCGCCACCAGCAGCACGAACACCGCGACCTTGGCCGCGACGTTGAGCGAGCGCGTGCCGGGGAAGACGAAAGGCGCAAGCGCGAGCCCCGCGAGGATCACGACCAGCACCACCGCGAGCGCGCGGCTGCGCGGGGTGTCGCCGGAAAGGAGCGCGCCGAGCATGCTTCAGGCCTTGCCGATCGGGTAGAGCCCGCGCGGGCGCCAGAGCAGCACCAGCACCATGAGCAGGATGTTGGAGCCGAGCGCGAGCTTGGGCGCCAGGTAGCCGGTGTAGTTCGCCACCAGCCCCACGAGCAGCGCGCCGACGAAGCAGCCGCCGACCGAGCCCAGGCCGCCGATGATGAGCACGATGAAGAGCACCACCATCATCTGCATGCCGATCTGGGCGTTGACCGACTCCTGGTAGAGCGCCCACATCACCCCGCCCAGGCCGGCGAGCGCGCTGCCGGCGACGAACACGCCCACGAAGAGCCTGCGGATGCGGTAGCCGAGCGACTCGACCATCTCGGGGTTCTCCACCCCGGCACGGACCAGGAGCCCCAGCCGCGTGCGGTTGAGGACGAGCCACATCGCGACGAACACCGCCGCGCCGATCAGCACCGCGAGCACCCGGTAGCGCTCGATCGCCGCGTCGGCGACGATGAACGAGCCGGTGATGGTCGCAGGCCGCGGCAGCGGGATGATGTCCGGGCCCCAGACCACGTGGATCAGCTGCTCGACCACGATCAGGCCGCCCATGGTGACGAGGATCTGCTTCAGGTGGTCGCCGTACACCGGGCGGATCACGACGCGCTCGAAGAACCAGCCGAGGAGGCCTGCGAGCGCCATCGCCGCGAGCGCCGCCGGGACGA
>JBFLYF010000003.1:0-30072 GCA_040756795.1 Pseudomonadota bacterium | reverse complement strand
GGTGCGAAAATACCGGCCCGACCTGGTGGTCCTCGGCTTCTACTGGGGCAACGACGTCTGGAACAATTCGGCGAAGCTCGGCCGAGCGCCGAATCCGTTGCGCGACGATTACGACGCCACGCCGTTCACGCGCCGGGTGCGCGGCATGCAGCGGGCGTTCGCGCGCTGGGTCTGGAATCACTCGCTCGCCTACCAGTTCGTGCGCACGGGCGTCGACCACGTGCAGGAGCTGCGCCGGCAGGCGCGCCTGCACGGCTGGTCGAGGGCGCTCGGCGAGCAGTGGAGCGTCGCCCGCGACCGCATGCGCGGGGCGCCGGCGGCGCCGCTCGAGCCGCGCCTCGGCATGCCGGAATACGACTGGCAGTCTCCCGACTGGGAGCTCACCCGCGAGCTGATCGTCAAGCTTGCGCGCGAGGTGCGCGGCGACGGCGCGCGCCTCGCGGTCCTGAGCATGCCCGCGAACATCCATGTCATCGAGCGCCTGCCGCGCGAGGATTTCGAGCGTTTTCTCGCCGGCAGCCGGATCGCGATGCTTGACCTGTTCGATCTCTACCTGTCGCAGGACCGCGCGGTGTTCCAGCGCCAGTTCATCCCCGGAGACGTGCACTGGACGGCGGAGGGTCATGCGCTCGCGGCCCGCCACACGGTCAAGCCGCTCGCGGCGCTTTTGGGGAGCGAACCACGCTGAGCGTCGCAATCCTCGGGATTTCCGCCTACTACCACGACAGCGCCGCCGCCCTGGTGGTGGACGGGAGAATCGTCGCCGCAGCGCAGGAAGAGCGATTTTCGCGCAAGCGCCACGACGCCCGGTTTCCGGCGCGCGCCGTGCGCTACTGCCTGACCGAGGCCGCGCGACCCCTGGTCGACATGGACGCGGTGGTGTTCTATGACAAGCCGCTCGTGAAGTTCGAGCGGCTGCTCGAGACCTATCTCGCATACGCGCCGGCCGGCTTGCGCTCGTTCATCGCCGCGATGCCGGTCTGGCTGAAGGACAAGCTGTACCTGAAGATGGTGCTGAAGAAGGAGCTTGCCGCGGTGGCGGGTTGCAGCGTCGAGGAGCTTCCGCCGCTGCTGTTCGCCGAGCACCATCAGAGCCACGCGGCTTCGGCCTTCTATCCCAGTCCATTCGAGCGCGCCGCCGTCCTGTGCATGGACGGGGTGGGCGAATGGGCGACCACCTCGGTCTGGCAGGGCCGCGACGCGGCGCTCGAGCCGCTGTGGGAAATGCATTTTCCCCACTCGCTGGGGCTGCTCTATTCGGCGTTCACCTATTACACCGGCTTCAAGGTGAATTCCGGCGAATACAAGCTCATGGGGCTCGCGCCGTACGGGGAACCGAAATACGCCGACCTGATCCTCGATCAGCTGATGGATCTCAAGCCGGACGGCACATTCAGGCTCGACTTGCGGTATTTCGACTATTGCACGGGCCTCACCATGACGAACGCGAGGTTCGACGCGCTGTTCGGCGGGCCGCCGCGCCGGCCCGAGACGCATCTCACGCAGCGCGACATGGACCTCGCGGCGTCGGTGCAGAAGGTGACCGAGGAAGTGGTGCTGCGGCTCGCCCGCGCCGTGCACCGCGAAACGGGCGAGGAGGCTCTGTGCCTCGCCGGCGGCGTCGGTCTCAACTGCGTCGCCAACGGGCGGCTGCTGCGCGAAGGACCGTTCAAGGACATCTGGATCCAGCCGGCCGCGGGGGACGCGGGGGGCGCGGTCGGTTGTGCCCTGGTGGCGTGGCATCAGTACCATCGGCGCCCGCGCGCGGCGCCGGCGCAGCGCGACGGCATGGCGGGGTCGTATCTCGGTCCGGGTTTCGACGCTGCACAGGTGCGCGCGCAGCTCGACGCTTGCGGTGCGCGCTACGAGGAGATCGAGGACGGACCGCTGTTCGAGCGCCTCGCCGAGATCCTCGCGGCGGGGAGCGTGGTCGGGTGGTTCCAGGGGCGCATGGAGTTCGGACCGCGCGCGCTGGGGTCGCGCTCGATTCTGGGAGACCCGCGCTCGGCTACCATGCAGTCGACGATGAACCTCAAGATCAAGCACCGCGAGTCCTTCAGGCCTTTTGCGCCCGCGGTTCTCGCCGAGCGCGCGCGCGAGTATTTCGAGCTCGACCGCCCGAGCCCGTACATGCTGCTGGTCGCGCCGGTGAGGCAGGAGCTGCGCGTGCCCGCGGCCCGGGCGGAGCAGGGGCTGTTCGGCATGGATCGGCTGCGCCTGAAGCGCACTTTCCTGCCTGCGATCACGCACGTCGACTATTCGGCGCGCGTGCAGACCGTGCACGCCGATACCAACCCCCGCTACCATCGCCTGCTGCGCGCTTTCGAGGCCCGCACCGGCTGCGCGGTGCTGGTCAATACCTCGTTCAACGTGCGGGGCGAGCCGATCGTGTGCACGCCGGCCGAGGCCTATCAGTGCTTCATGCGCACGGACATCGACTACCTGGCGATCGAGAATTTCCTTCTCGCCAAGCGCGACCAGCCGGGCCTGCCCGCGGACGAGGGCTGGAAGAAGGAGTTCGAGCTTGATTGAGAGGCTGCGCGCCGCGGCGAAGCCGCTCTATGCGCTCTGGATGCGGTTGGCGCACGTGCTGGCGTGGGTCAACACGCGCGTGCTTCTGTTTCTCGTGTTCCTCCTCGTCATCCTGCCGACGGCGCTGGTCCTGAAGGCGCTCGGCAGGGACCCGCTCAGGCGAAGGTTCGACCGCGCGGCGCCGTCCTACCGCGTTGCCTCGCGCTCGGCGCCGCGCGAACGCATGGAGCGGCCCTTCTGATGTGGGATCTGATCAAGGACCTGTGGGCCTTCATGAGGGTGCGCAAGAAGTATTGGCTGCTTCCGATCGTGCTCGTGCTGGTTCTGGTGGGCGGCCTGCTCGTGCTTACTCAAGGCTCGGCGCTCGCGCCGTTCATTTACACCCTGTTCTAGCCGCGCAGCGCCTTCTTCAGGGCGCCCGGATCCTCGCGCAGCGTGTGCACGATCGAGTTCGCCCAGGGGCGGAAGGCGAGCAGCACGCCGAGCGCGACGCGCTTCTTCGCCGGCGCGGCGGCATCGGCCTCGATCAGCTCGTGGATCTCGGCGGCGACGCGCTCCAGGCGGCGCTTCACCACCAGCGCCGACTCGTGGGTCATCTCCACCGCGTCGAAGTGGAAGGCGTCGACCGGCGAGTCGAAGCGCGAGCGCACGAACTCGTTGATGACGCGCGCGCCGTAGACCTTGCGCAGCGGCCCGCCGCGGCGCCAGACGTAGCGCCGCGGCACGAGCAGCCGCGCGCGGTTGCCGGCGCGCCAGTCGATCAGCTTCAGGCGCGCGAGGCGCGCGTAATAGGCGGTGAGCTGCGCCGCGCTCACGCGGAACTCGGCGAGGATTTCCTCGAAGGTCCAGTCGTTGGTGACCAGCCAGAAGATCGAGAACAGGCGTGTGTCCTTGGCGAGCGCGGTTTCCTGCTCGACCGTGAGCTCGCCGCCCGCGCCGTTGGCGCCGCGGCTCATGCGCGCGAGCTCGTAGAAATCGGTGTCGAGCACGCGCAGCACCTGCTCGAGCCGCTCGAGCGTGAAGCTGCGCTCGGAGAACAGGCGCTTCACCGTGGGGGTGGAGAGCTCGAGCGCGCGCGCGAGCTCGGCGTAAGTCATGCCGCGCGCCTTGAGGACCTGCTTCAGGGTTGCCACGATCTCGCGCGTCACGGCGCCTCCCCGCGCCGGCCGCAAACCCGGAGCGCAAAGCTTAGCGCGCCCCGCGGCGCGCGTCTTTTCCCGGAGTCCGATTCAGTCGGCCGTGCCGCTGCCTACCCGCCATAGCGTTTCAGGCCCTCCACGTCCAGAACGGTGACGCCCCCGTACTCGACGCGCAGCAGGCCCGCCTTCTCCAGGACCTGCAGCGCCTGATTGACCCGCTGGCGCGAGGCGGCGGAGAGGAAACCGATCTCCTCCTGCGACAGCTGCAGCCGCCGCTCGATCCCCGGGTAGAGATGGGGGTTGAAAAGCATGCCGAGGCAGCGCGCAATGCGAGCCTCCGGATCCAGGAGCCGGTCGGTCTCCACCAGGCCAATGAACTGCCCCAGCCGCTCGTTCAGCTGCTTGAGCAGAAACCGGTTAAAGGCGATGCTCGAATCGAGCAGCCAGTTGAAGGTGGCGCGCGGCATGAGCGCCATCCGGCTCGGGCGCAGCGCGACGATGTCGTACTTGCGCGGCTCCGTCTTGAGGAGCGAGCCTTCCCCGAACCAGCCGCCCGCCGGCACTCCCGTGAAGGTGACGCTCCTGCCTTCCGGGGAGTCGCTCGCCATCTTGACCAGCCCCTCGACGACCCCGATCCAGTGCTCGACCGGCTCGCCGCGCCGGCAGACGTAGCCGCCGGCGGCCACCGTGCGCTCGGAGATCTCGGCGAGCACGCGCGCGCGCTCCCCGGCCGAGAGCCCGCGCGCCCAGATCGATCCTTCGATGAACCCCGCGAGGCCGGCCATGAGAATGTCGCCGCGGTGACAGTGTTGCTCCGAGAATCGGCTACAGTTCCGGCCTCGTCAAGCCTGTGTAAGAATAGCCGCTCGGCTAAGTCCTTGGAGGGGGAAGGAAATGTCGCAGGACCCGCTTGGCCTGGATACGTTCCCGAAGCTGCTGCTGCACCACGCGCAGGTGCGCCCGGAGCGACCGGCGATCCGCGAGAAAGACCTGGGCATCTGGCAGACGTGGACCTGGCGCCAGTTCGCCGACGAGGTGCGCGGGCTCGCCTGCGGCCTTGCTGCGCAGGGCTTCAAGCGCGGCGACCACCTGGCGCTGGTCGGCGATAACCGGCCGCGCATCTACGCCGCGATGTGCGCGGCGCAATGCCTCGGCGGGATCCCGGTGCCGCTCTACCAGGACGCGGTGGCCGCAGAGATGGCTTTCCCGATCCAGAACGCGCGGATCACGCATGCGGTCGTCGAGGACCAGGAGCAGGTGGACAAGCTGCTCGAGATCCTGCCGCAATGCCCTACGCTCGAGCACATCTACTATGACGACCCGCGCGGCATGCGCCACTACGCGCGGCCGCAGCTCGCGAGCTACGACCGGCTGATCGAGCTGGGGCGCGAGGCGCTGCGGCGCGACGCCTCTTTTCTCGAGGCCGAAATCGCGAAAGGCGCCGGCGGCGACACCGCCGCGATGTTCTTCACCTCCGGCACCACCGGCGTGCCGAAGGGCGTGGTGCTGACGCACGCCAGCCTGATCGATCGCGCGCGCGCCGCGGCCGAGATGGAAGGTCTGGACGACAGCGACATCGTGCTCGCCTACCTGCCGCCCGCCTGGATCGGGCAGAACATCTTTTCCTACGCGCAGCCGTTCGTCACCGGCTACTGCATCTGCTGCCCGGAGTCGGCCGAGACCGTGATGAGCGACATGCGCGAAATAGGACCGACGTATTACTTCGCTCCGCCGCGCGTGCTCGAGGCGTTGCTCACCCAGGTTTCGATCCGCATCGAAGACCTGTGGTGGGGCGGGCGCAAGGCCTACCACTATTTCATGGGGGTCGCGGCCAGAGTCGGCGGCGCGCTGCTGGACGGCAAGCCGGTGCCGCTCGGGGAGCGGCTGCTCTACTGGCTGGGCGAGATCTTCCTCTACGGGCCGCTGAGGAACGTCCTCGGAATGAGCCGCGTGCGCGTCGCCTACACCGCGGGCGAGGCGATCGGGCCGGATCTGTTCAGGTTCTACCGCTCGATCGGCATCAATCTGAAGCAGCTCTACGGCTCGACCGAAACCAGCGTCTTCGTCTGCGTGCAGCCGAACGGCCAGGTCAAGGCCGACACCGTCGGCCCCGCGGTGAAGGGCGTGGAGTTGCGCTTCACGCCAGAGCGCGAGTTGCTCATCCGCTCGCCCGGCCTGTTCAAGGAGTACTACAAGAACCCGCAGGCGACGCTCGAGTCGAAGGACGCCGAGGGCTGGTTCCATACCGGCGACGCGGGCTACTTCGACGCCGACGGCCACGTCAAGATCATCGACCGCGTCAAGGACGTGGGCAAGCTCGCGGACGGGACGCTGTTCGCGCCGAAGTACCTCGAGAACAAGCTCAAGTTCTTTCCCTACGTCAAGGAGGCGGTCGCCTTCGGCCAGGGGCGCGACCGGGTGTGCGCGTTCATCAACATCGACATGGAGGCGGTGGGAAACTGGGCGGAGAAGCGCAACCTCGCCTACAGCGGTTATACCGACCTCGCCTCGCAGGAGGCGGTGCGCGATCTGATCCGCGACTGCGTCGAGAAAGTGAACGCCGACCTCGCGCTCGAGCCCGAGATCGCGAACTCGCAGATCCGCCGCTTCCTGATCCTGCACAAGGAGCTCGACGCGGACGACGGCGAGCTGACGCGCACGCGCAAGGTGCGCCGCGGCTTCATCGGCGAGAAGTACGCCACGCTGGTCGACGCGCTCTACGGCGACAAGCGCTCGGTGCACGTAGAGGCGCAGGTGAAGTACGAGGACGGGCGCACCGGAACGATCTCGGCCGACCTCGGCATCTGCGACGCGAAAACTTTCGCGCCGGCGGCGGCGAAGCGTGCGGCCTGAGCCGATGAGCGCGCCGCAGCTGCACCTGCACGCGCGTGCCTACACGATCGGCGAGGTCGTTCTCTCGGTCGAGAAGGTGTCGCTCTCGTTCGGCGGGGTGAAGGCGCTCGCGGAGGTCTCGTTCGACGTGCGCGAGCACGAGGTGCGCGCGATCATCGGGCCGAACGGCGCGGGGAAGTCCTCGATGCTCAACGTCATCAACGGCGTCTACCACCCGCAGCAGGGCACGATCCGGTTCCGCGGCCGCGAGTTCCACGACATGGACTCGCACGAGGCGGCGAAGATGGGCATCGCGCGCACCTTCCAGAACATCGCGCTCTTCAAGGGCATGACGGTGCTGGACAACATCATGACCGGCAGGAACCTGAAGATGGGCTGCTCGTTCCTCGAGCAGGCGGTCTGGCTCGGGCGCGCCAAGCGCGAGGAGCTCGAGCACCGGCGCGCGGTCGAGGAAGTGATCGATTTTCTCGAGATCCAGCATATCCGCAAGACGCCGGTCGGGCGCCTGCCCTACGGGCTGCAGAAGCGGGTCGAGCTGGGGCGCGCGCTCGCCGCCGAGCCGGCGCTGCTGCTGCTGGATGAGCCGATGGCGGGCATGAACCTCGAGGAGAAGCAGGACATGTGCCGCTTCATCCTCGACGTCAACGATCATTTCGGGACGACCATCGTGCTGATCGAGCACGACATGGGCGTGGTGATGGACATCTCGGATCGCGTCGTGGTGCTCGACTACGGGCGCAAGATCGGCGACGGCACGCCCGCGGAGATCCGCGGCAACCAGGCGGTGATCGACGCCTACCTTGGAGTGGCGCACTGAAGGATGAACGTCTCGTTCTTCTTCGAGGTGCTGATCGGCGGGCTGCTCGCCGGGGTGATGTATTCGCTGGTGGCCATCGGCTTCGTGCTGATCTACAAGGCCTCGGGCGTGTTCAACTTCGCCCAGGGCGCGATGGTGTTCTTTGCCGCGCTCACCTTCGTCTCGCTGGTGGAGCGCGGCGTCAACTTCTGGCTCGCGCTCGCGGTGACGCTCGCGGTGATGGTGGTGCTGGGAATCGCCACCGAGAAGGTGGTGCTGCGGCCGCTGGTCAACCAGCCGCCGATTACGCTCTTCATGGCGACGATCGGCCTCACCTTCGTGCTGGAGGGCCTGTCGCAGCTGGTCTGGGGCTCGCAGCCGCACGGCCTGGAGCTCGGCATCCAGGACGTGCCGATGGACTGGCTGTCGCGGTCCACCGGCATGAACATCAGCCAGTTCGACGTCTTCGCATCGTTCATCGCGGGGATCCTCGTCGCGGCGCTGGCGCTGTTCTTCCAGTACACGCGGATCGGCCGCGCGCTGCGCGCAGTGGCCGATGACCACCAAGCAGCGCTCGCGGTCGGCATCCCGCTCAAGCACATCTGGGCGATCGTGTGGGCGGTGGCGGGGTTCGTGGCGCTGGTCGCAGGCCTCATGTGGGGGGCGAGGAACGGCGTGCAGTACGCGCTGACCTTCATCGCGCTCAAGGCGCTGCCGGTGCTGATCCTGGGCGGCTTCGAGTCGGTGCTGGGCGCGATCATCGGCGGCCTGATCGTCGGCGCCTCCGAGAAGCTCGCCGAGGTGTACCTGCCGCAGATGCTGAACGCGCCGCTCACCGAGTTCTTCGGCGGCGCGGTCAACCTGCAGGGCATCGAGTCCTGGTTCGCCTACGTGATCGCGCTGCTGTTCCTGCTCGTGCGGCCGCAAGGCCTGTTCGGCGAGAAGATCATCGACCGGGTGTAAGCATGATCTATCGCGAAGCCGGCCAGTTCCGCGCCACCTACGCCGAGGACCAGCAGATCTTCCCGATCCGCCAGGACCGGATCGCGGTCGGCGCGCTGCTCGCGGTCGCCTTCGTCGTGATCCCGCTGGTGGCGAACCAGTACTGGTTCGCGGCGATCCTGACGCCGTTCCTCATCTTCTCGCTCGCCACGCTCGGCCTCAACATCCTCACAGGCTACGCCGGGCAGCTCTCGCTCGGCACCGCCGCGTTCATGGCGGTGGGCGCCTTCATGGCCTACAACTTCGAGCTGCGCGTGCCCGGCATGCCGATCCTCGTCTCCTTCGTCCTCGCCGGCCTGTGCGCGGCTGCGGTGGGGATCGTCTTCGGCTTGCCGTCGCTGCGCATCAAGGGCTTTTACCTCGCGGTGGCGACGCTCGCCTGCCAGTTCTTCGTGCTCTGGGCGCTGCAGCGCTTCGGCTGGTTCTCCAACTACAGCTCATCCGGCGTCATCACGGCGGGCAAGATCGAGATTTTCGGCTACGTCTTCCAGACCGCGGCGCAGAAGTACCTCCTGACGCTCAGCATCGTCGCGCTGATGGCGCTTGCGGCGAAGAACCTGATGCGCAGCGAGACCGGCCGCGCCTTCATGGCGGTGCGCGACATGGACGTGGCGGCGAGCGTGATCGGCATCCCGATCATGCGCACCAAGCTGCTCGCCTTCGCGATCAGCTCGTTCTACTGCGGCGTGGCGGGAGCGCTCTACGCGTTCTGCTACCTGGGCACGGTAGAGCCCGAGGCGTTCAACCTCGACCTGTCCTTCCGCATCCTGTTCATGGTGATCATCGGCGGGGTCGGCTCGGTCCTGGGCTCGTTCCTGGGCGCGGCGTTCATCACCCTGCTGCCGATCTTCTTGAATCTCTTCTTCGGCTGGCTCTCGGGCCTGACCGGGGCGGTGGTGTCCCACGCCGTGCTCTCCAACCTCGAGCTGATCATCTTCGGGGGGCTGATCGTGTTCTTCCTCATCGTCGAGCCGCACGGGCTGGCGAGGCTCTGGCAGATCGCCAAGGAGAAGCTGCGCCTGTGGCCCTTCCCGCATTAGGGGGGAAGGGCTAAGATAGCGAATTCCCGTCGAGGGAGCCTTTTCTTGGAGGAGGGGTATTCATGAAACGCACCACCATCGCACTGGCCGCCGCGGCGGCCGTGTTCTCGGGCACGGCCCTGGCGCAGGCCAAGGAGCAGTTCGTGCCGGCCAATTTCTACTGGGTCGGGCCGTACGCTCCGGGCGGATCCGGCATCGCTGGCGGCATGCTCGACTATTTCAAGATGATCAATGCGCGTGACGGCGGCGTGAACGGCGTCAAGTTCACCTGGGAGAAGTGCGAGACCGAGTACAACAACGCGCGCGGCGTCGAGTGCTATGAGCGCAGCAAGAAGCATCCGCCCACGGGCGCGACGCTGATCCACCCGCTCTCGACCGGGATCACCTACTCGCTGATCGAGAAGGGCACGCAGGACAAGATCCCGATCGTCTCGGTCGGCTACGGCCGCACCGACGCCGCTGACGGGCGCGTGTTCCCGTACGTATTCCCGATCATCACCACCTACTGGTCGCAGAACACCGCCAAGATCAAGTTCATGGGGATGAAGGCGGGCGGCATGGACAAGCTGAAGGGCAAGAAGATCGTGAACCTGTATCACGACTCGGCCTACGGCAAGGAGACCATCCCGGTGCTCGATGTGCAGGCGAAGAAGTACGGCTTCCAGGTGACGCACATCGCCGTGCCGCACCCGGGCAACGAGCAGCAGGCGCAGTGGCTGCAGATCCGCCAGATCCAGCCCGACTGGGTGATCCTGCGCGGCTGGGGCGTGATGAATCCTACAGCGCTGAAGGCTGCCCAACGGGCGGGCTATGCGCGTGAAAAGATCATCGGCGTGTGGTGGTCCGGGGCGGAAGAGGACGTGATTCCGGCGGGCGACGCGGCCAAGGGCTACATCGCGGCGGGCTTCAATGTCTCGGGGTCGAACTACCCGGTGATCCAGGACATCATGAAGCACGTCTACGCCAAGGGCCAGGGCGAGATGGAGGACCGGTCGCGCGTCGGCTCGATCTACTACAACCGGGGCGTGGTGTTCGCCATCGTCACGGTGGAGGCGGTGAGGAAGGCCCAGGAGCGCTACGGCAAGGGCCAGCCGATGACCGGCGAGCAGGTGCGCTGGGGCCTCGAGAACCTGAGCATGGACGCCGCCTACCTGAAGAAGCTGGGCGCAACCGGGTTCATGCAGCCCCTCAAGGTGAGCTGCGCCGACCACGAGGGCGGCGGCCAGGTCAAGTTCCAGCAATGGGACGGCAAGCAGTGGAAGGTGATCACCGACTGGATCTCGTCGGACCAGTCGATCGTGCGCCCGATGATCGAGGCCTCTGCGGCGCAGTACGCCAAGGAGAAGGGCATCACGCTGCGCGACTGCTCGAAAGAGAAATAGTCGAGGAACGGGAGAGCCGGGGCGGGCTAGAGGGGGGGCCGTCTCCCCTCCTGGCCTCGCCCCTTTCTTTATGTCCGCAGTGCCCAAGCCGCGAGCGCAGGCCTACCTCTCGGTCAGCAACGTCGAGGTCATCTACGACCACGTGATCCTCGTCCTGAAGGGCGTGAGCCTGCAGGTCGAGGAAGGGCAGATCGTGACGCTGCTCGGCGCCAACGGCGCGGGCAAGACGACCACGCTCAAGGCGGTCTCGAACCTGCTGCGCGCCGAGCGCGGCGAGGTGACCAAGGGGCAGATCCTGTTCCAGGGTGCGCGTATCGACCAGCTGACGCCGAACGAGCTGGTGAAGCTCGGCGTGATCCAGGTGATGGAGGGGCGCCACTGCTTCCAGCACCTCACCGTGGAGGAGAACCTGCTCACCGGCGCATACACGCGCGGCGGCGCGGACCTGCGCGCCGATCTCGAGAAGGTCTACAGCTACTTCCCGCGGCTCAAGGACCGGCGCAAGTCGCAATCCGGCTACACCTCGGGCGGCGAACAGCAGATGACCGCGATCGGGCGCGCGCTCATGGCGCGGCCGAAGATGATCCTGCTCGACGAGCCCTCGATGGGGCTCGCGCCGCAGCTGGTCGACGAGATCTTCCAGATCGTGAAGAACCTGAACCAGAAAGAGCGCGTCAGTTTTCTCCTCGCCGAGCAGAACACCAACATGGCGCTGCGCTACGCCGATTACGGCTATATCCTGGAGAACGGCCGCGTCGTCATGGACGGCGAGGCGCGTTCGCTCGCCGAGAACGAGGACGTCAAGGAGTTCTACCTCGGCTTTTCCACCGGCGGCCGCAAGAGCTTTCGCGACGTGAAGTCCTACCGCCGTCGGAAACGTTGGCTTTGAAGAAAAAGAAGTCCGATCACTACGACCTGCTGGAAACGCGTGCCCCAGCAAGGCGCGAGGCCGCGCTGCTGGTCGCGCTGCCGAAGCTCATCGCCCACGCCAAGCGGCGCGCTCCCGGATTCGCCCGTATCTTGAGAGAAATCGATCCGGCAAAAATCCGGACGCGCAAGGCCCTCGCTTCGCTGCCGGTGACGCGCAAGTCGGATCTGGCCGAGCTGCAGGCGGGGCTGCGGCCTCTGGGCGGCCTGAACGCGACGCCGGTGGCGAAGCTCGCCAAGATCTTCATGTCGCCCGGGCCGATCTACGAGCCCGAGGGCCGCGGGCGCGACTGGTGGCGCACCGCGCGCGCGCTCTACGCTGGCGGGTTTCGCGCCGCAGACCTGGTCGCCAACACTTTCGCCTACCACTTCACGCCCGCGGGCTCGATGCTCGAGTCCGGAGCGCGCGCCGTCGGCTGCACGGTCGTTCCGGCCGGGACGGGTCAGACCGAGATGCAGGTCGCCGCGATCCGCGACCTGCGCGTCACCGGCTACATCGGCACGCCTTCGTTCCTGAAGCTCATCGTGGAGAAGGCCGACGAGCTGAAGTGCGACATCTCCTCGCTCAGGAAGGCGCACGTCGGCGCCGAGTACCTGCCGCCCGCGCTGAGGAAAGCCATGCTCGAGCGGGGCATCCGCGTCACGCAGAGCTACGGCACGGCGGACCTCGGCTCGATCGCCTACGAGTCGCTCGCCGCCGACGGCTCGGTGAACGAGGGCATGATCCTCGACGAGGGGCTGCTGCTCGAGATCGTGCGCCCGGGCACGGGCGACCCGGTGCCGGCGGGCGAAGTGGGCGAAGTCGTGATCACGACCTTCAACCGCGACTACCCGCTGGTGCGCTTCGGCACCGGCGATCTTTCGGCGATCCTGCCGGGCACGAGCCCCTGCGGCCGCACCAACACGCGCATCCGCGGCTGGATGGGGCGCGCCGACCAGACCACCAAGGTGCGCGCGATGTTCGTAACGCCGAAGCAGGTGAACGAGATCGTGCGCCGCCACGGCGAGATCCTGAAAGCACGTCTGGTGGTCGAGGGCGAAACCGGCAACGACCGCATGACGCTCAAATGCGAGACGAAGGAGCGCCCGGCGGGCCTGGCAGAAGCGATCGTCGCCTCGATCCGCGAGGTCACCAAGCTGCGCGGCGAGGTCGAGCTCGTGTCGCCCGGCACCTTGCCGAACGACGGCAAGGTGATCGAGGACGCGCGGAAGTATTCCTGAGTTATTTCACCGCAAAGCAATAGAACAAGCCGTCGCCGCCGGTGCTGCGAATCCCGTCCTGCGTACAGCCGCGGGTCGGATGTGCTGAGTTCCACGACGTCGCCCATGGATGATTGATCGGTCCGGCGCGGTCATGGTGGCCGGTCATTGCCGAACCCTCGGCGCCGCTTCTCGTCCAGTTGCCGCACGTCATGTCCGGAAAGAAAGCGCCGGCGAAGGCCGTGCCGTCCGGGCGCGAACCCGTGAGGATGTCGTGCTTGTTCGGCTTCTCCGTTCTTCCGTTGACCATCCGGCCCCTCTCGTCCAGCGCCGTCTCCTTGCTCAGGTTGTTGCCCGCCGAGTGGAGCTCCTCGACGCTGCGCCCGATCAGGACTCCTTTTGCGTTGTGCCACGGCCCGGTGCCGATCCTGTCGCGCGCGTGCACGACAGCTGGATCGTTCAACGCCTTACCCTGCGTGCTGAGGTAAGCGCGCCACGTCCGGTCGCCTGCACCGGCTGCGCTGGCGAGCGACTGGCAGTGCCGGTCGGCCCCCTCCAGTCCGCCCAAATCTCCCCCTCTCCCCGGTCCTGCGCTCGTGATGAAGAACGTCATCGAGTTGCCGCCGCTCGATGACCCGCTGGCACAGCCACCCAGGATCAGGACTCCCGTAGCCGCCAGGAACGTGCATCGCATCGCGTAGCGCATGAGATCTTCTCCTCCAGATCGGGTTGCAGAGCACAATCTACAGTGAAACGCCGCACTGTGGGCATGGCGTCTCGGCGCGCGTCAGCATGTCGTGCGGCGCGCGGCAGACAGCGGAATAAACCGGAGTCTGCGCGTGTTTTTCGCGCTCGTCGTTCTAAGTCCTGCGCGCGGCCGCGACCGGAAGATCGTCCAGCCGCCGCATCTCGGGGTTGTGGATTACCGCGGGATTGCCGAGGAAATCCTTCAGAAACTTGATCGAGTCGGCGCCCCAGAAGAGTTCGCCGTCCACCTCGAAGGTCGGCACACCGAACACGCCGCGCTTGATGGCCTCTTCCGTATTGCTTTTTAGCTTGTTCTTGACCTCCGGGTTTTCGATTTCCTCTTGTTTAATTCCAAGATCCTTCAGCAGTGAAGCAAAGCGTGCGGGATCGGTGGCGTCTTCGCCGCTCGTCCAGATCGACTCGAATATCTTGCTCACGGCGTCGCGCCCGCACCCGCAGGCAAGCGCGAGGCGCAGGTGGTGCAGCGGATTGAAGGGGTGCCCGGCGGGATAGCGGAGCGGGATTCCGAGCTTGCTTGCCCACCAGTGGCTCCAGCGGTAGGTGTAGCGCCGCTTGGTCGGCAGCTCGGCCGGGCCCTTCTGTCCCCAGTGGTTGAGGATTCCCGCAAAGAGCACCGGCCGGTATTCGATCGCCAGGCCCGCCGGCAGCTCCTTCAGGCGGTGCAGGCAGATGTAGGCGAAGGGCGAGACGAAATCGAAATACCAGATCGTGCGGCTCATGGATTGATATCCTAGCGCCGGGAGGTGCCGCATGCGCTATACCGCACTCAAGTACTCGGTCTCGGGGCGCATCGCCCGCGTCACGCTCAACCGCCCGGCGCGCCTGAACGCGATCGACGACCGGATGCCGCGCGAGATCCGGCGAGCGGTAGAGGCCGCCAACGCAGACGACCGGGTGCACGTCATCGTGCTCGCAGGCGCGGGGCGCGCGTTCTGCGCCGGCTACGACCTGAAGCAGTTCGCCGAGGGCGACCGCCGGAACCGCTGGACGCAGGACATGCCCTGGGACCCGATGCGCGACTACCGCGGCATGAAGGCGAACACCGACGATTTCTTCTCGATCTGGCGCAGCTACAAGCCGGTGATCTGCAAGGTGCACGGCTACGCGGTCGCGGGCGGCAGCGATATCGCGCTCTGCGCCGACATCGTCATCATGGAAGAGGACGCGAGGATCGGCTACATGCCGGCGCGCGTCTGGGGCTGCCCCACCACCGCGATGTGGGTCTATCGCCTCGGCGCCGAGAAGGCGAAGAGGATGCTGCTCACCGGCGACACGGTGGATGGCAAAACCGCGGAACAAATGGGCTTGATTTACAAAGCCGTACCGTCCCGAAGACTTGATTCCTTTGTAAATTCCCTTGCGCGGCGCATGGCGGGCGTGCCGAAGAACCAGCTCATGATGCAGAAGCTCATGATCAACCAGGCCTACGACAACATGGGGCTCGCCGGCACGCAGATGATCGCGACGCTGTTCGACGGCATCACGCGCCATTCGCCCGAGGGCCTGTGGTTCAAGCGCTTCGCCGAGCGGCGCGGCTTCCACGAGGCGGTGAAATGGCGCGACAGCGGCAAACCCATCGGGAGATAGCCATGGCCAACTACGCGGGAATCATGACGGGCGAGCTTTCCACGCGCACGCGCGACCTGCTGCTGCGCTACCGCAGGATCGCGATGGTGGGCGTCTCGGGCAACCCGACGCGCGCGAGCTACCGCGCGCTCGTGCACATGAGGAGCAAGGGCTACACGGTCTATCCGGTCAACCCGGGGACGGAAGAGATCCTCGGGCTGCGTTGCTACCGCTCGCTCGCCGAGATCGGCGAACCGGTGGACATCGTCGACATCTTCCGCCGCGGCGAGACGGTGCCGCCGCTAGTCGCGGAGGCGCGCGCGATCGGCGCCCGCGTGTTCTGGATGCAGATCGGGGTGATCAGCGAGGAGGCGGCGCGCGCCGCGGCCGCGGCGGGCCTGGAGGTGGTGATGGACCGCTGCGTCAAGATCGAGCACTGCCGCTTCTTCGGCAAGAAGGACTACGGCCTGGACGTCGTCGGGCTCTCTACCGGGGTCATCACCGCGCGGCGCTACGACTGCGTGTTCGAGAAGGGGGACCGTCATGGCTGACAAGTTCGACTACGGCTTCGACACGCGCATGCTGCACGCGGGGCAGGTGCCCGATTCGGCCACCGGCGCGCGCGCGGTGCCGATCTACCAGACCACCTCGTTCGTCTTCGAGGACACCGAGCACGCCGCGCACCTCTTCGCGCTGAACAAATTCGGCAACATCTACTCGCGCATCTCCAACCCGACTACCGCGGCTTTCGAGGAGCGCGTGGCCTCGCTCGAGGGCGGCGTGGGCGCGCTCGCCGCGGCCTCCGGGCAGGCGGCGCAGCTGGTCGCGATCACGACGCTGCTCAAGGCAGGCGATGAGATGGTGTCGTCGAACACGCTCTACGGCGGCACCTACAACCAGTTCGCGCTCACCTTCAAGCGCTTCGGCATCGAGGTCAAGTTCGTGGATGCGACCGATCCGCAGAACTTCGCGCGCGCGCTCTCGCCCCGGACCAAGCTGCTCTACGGCGAGACGATCGGCAATCCGAAAGGCGACGTGTTCCCGATCCGCGAGGTGGCCGAGATCGCGCACGCGCGCAAGATCCCGCTCATGGTCGACAACACCTTTGCGTCGCCCTACTTGTGCCGGCCGATCGAGCATGGCGCCGACATCGTGGTGCATTCAGCGACAAAGTTCATCGGCGGGCACGGCACCTGCATCGGCGGCGTGATCGTGGACGGCGGCACTTTCCGCTGGGACAACGGCACGTTCCCCGAGATGGTCGAGCCCTCGCCCGGCTACCACGGCATGCGCTACTGGGAGACCTTCGGCAACTTCACCTTCATTCTCAAGGCGCGCGTAGAGATGATGCGCGACCTCGGCGCCTGCATGAGCCCGTTCAACGCCTTCCTCTTCCTGCAGGGCCTGGAGACGCTTTCGATGCGGATGGAGCGGCATGCCGCGAACGCGCGCGCGGTCGCCGAATGGCTCGCCGGGCATCCGCTCGTGCCGTGGGTCAACTACGCGGGCCTCGCCTCGAGCCCTTACCACGAGCGCGCGAAGCAATACCTGCCGAAGGGGCCGGGCTCGATCTTCACCTTCGGCGTCAAGGGCGGCCGCGAGGCGGGCAGGCGCTTCATCGAGGCGGTGAAGCTGCACTCGCATCTCGCCAACGTCGGCGACGCCAAGAGCCTCGTCATCCACCCGGCGAGCACCACGCACCAGCAGCTCACCGACGAGGAGCAGCTCGCCGCGGGCATCGGCCCGGACATGATCCGCATCTCGGTGGGTCTGGAGAACCTCGAGGACATCCTCTGGGACCTCGATCAGGCGCTGCAAGCCTCGCAGAAAGGGGACTGACCATGGCGGTGAGAGTCGAGAAGAAGGGCAAGGTCTGGACGGTGATCCATTCGCGCCCGCAAGCACGAAACGCGATGGACCCCGAGAGCGCCGACGCGCTGGTTTCCGCGTTTGAAGATTTCGATAAAGACCCCAATGCAGCGGTCGCCGTGCTCTGGGGCGAGGGCGGCGCCTTTTGCGCCGGCTGGGACCTGAAGTACGGGGCCTCGCTGCTGAAAGATCCCGCGCCGTTGCGGGCGATCGATTTTCCCCTCGAAGACAGATTGCCCATTCCTCGCGGGCCGCTTGGCCCCACGCGCCTCGAGCTCGACAAGCCCGTGATCGCCGCGGTCGCAGGACCTGCGGTCGCCGGCGGCTTCGAGCTCGCGCTCTGGTGCGACGTGCGCGTGATGGAGGAATCGGCCTACTTCGGCGTCTACTGCCGGCGCTGGGGCGTGCCGCTCATCGACGGCGGCACGGTGCGCCTGCCGAGGATCGTAGGCACCGGGCGCGCGCTCGAGATCATCCTCACCGGGCGCAAGGTCCCGGCCGATGAAGCCCTGCGCATCAACCTGTGCGAGAAGGTCGTTCCAGAGGGGAAATCACGCGAATACGCCGAGGCGATGGCGCACGAGATCGCGCGCTTCCCGCAGGCCTGCACGCGCGCCGACCGGCGCTCGGTCTTCGCGCAGCAGGGCCTGTCGATCCGCGACGGCATGCGGCGCGAGTGGTACAACGGAATCCCCGCCTTCTACGCCGAGGGCGCCGCGGGCGCCGCAGGTTTCGCGGCAGGTAAAGGGCGACACGGGAGCTTCGACGATCTATAGCTGCGCAGGTCGCCGAGGGGGTTGTGCCCGACTACTGGTGCCCTGGTAGCTGGGTCTGGACGATGAGATAAGTCCTTAACAGAAGCCGTGAAAAGTGCTCTTCTTTTGATAGGGTATTGGCCGGTCGGGCTTTCCGTACTCTCCACGGCCGCTTCCCGTCAGAGCCGCGCTCATCACAAAAATGCTATAAGATGGCTTGGCAGTTTAGGACCTTTGTTAGCCCGACCGGAAGGAACGATGTTCAGCAGGCCGTGGATGAGGCTCGGCCAGAAGTGCTCGAACAGTTTCAGGTTCGGGTCCGTCACTTAGCGAATACCCAGAAGATCGACTGGCATGAGCCCGAAGCAAAGAAGCTCAAAGGCGTCGCAGACATTTATGAGATCCGTTTCAAGGCGGAGAGGCGGCAGCATCGTCCGCTCGGATTCTTTGGCCCCCAAGCGGGCCAGTTCACGATACTTGTCTGGGCCGAAAAGAAACAGGATGTTTACAAGCCCGCAGACGCAATTAACACCGCGAGCAAGCGCCGCAACCTCGTACTGGGCGGCAGCGCCCAGACGGCTCCTCTCCTCATCGATGGAGAGAACTTTCCGCCGGCTGGCGAATAAAGCTAGCCGCAGAGCATACGTTCGGGCCGAGCTGGTCAATGGGGTCGCGTCGCAAATACGCATCCTGCGGCAGGAACGCAATTGGACCCAGGTACAACTTGCTAAGCGACTCAAGACCACTCAAACCGTCGTCTCGCGGCTGGAAGATCCTTCCTATGGCAAGTTCTCTATACAAACGCTGTTACAAGTCGGCGACGCATTTGATGTAGCGTTGCATGTTCGATACATGCCGTTTAGCGAGTTCATGCTTCGAACGTGGGATACGTCTCCTCATCGCTTCAGCGCCGCGTCCTACGATGAGGAACGTCACCAGATCGGATTTTATTCGCTTCCGTCTGGTCCGTACCTCCATTCAATCGGTTCACTGTCTGGTGTTTCTACGGGACAAGTACCACTCGCGTCCGTCACGACGATATCCCAGGCTTCTCCGGCATCGCTACCGATTTCCGCGATTTCCGCAGCGGAGACCATAGTTCTTTCGGTAATCCAGCCCAACCATAAGGCTAGCAACCCGTGAGCGACGAAAAGAAAGCAGATGTGGTCGAATTGGAGGGTTTTCGCCTAGAGGGCCGATTGGCTGCTCCTGAGCTATTTGTAGAAGGCTGGACTCATTTCTACCTTGGTTACCCGACAACGAAAATACTGTTCCATAGCGTCGTCGAGCCGCCAAGCCCTACCAGGAAGGAAACTCGGCGTGCGCAAGTCACTATCGCTATGCCTCTGGGAGTCGCTATCCAATTAGCGCAAACGATTCTCGCCGCTTGCAAGACGAACGAGAGTGTCGTCGCGCAAGCGAGTGAACAGATGGCGAAACAGATAAAGCAAGTCCTGAGCACAATAAGCAACGCTCAAATGCCACCTGGGCTCATTGAGTCCGACTTGCAGAAGCCGGAAAAGCGAAGTCCGTAGTCCCCTTGCCCTATGCTCGTAGACCGCGTGACGGTTGCGATACTTTGGCAAGCGCGTATGTGACGCGCTTGAAGTAGACGTGAAACGAGTGCTTCTCTGGGTAATTTATGCCGCTCGAGCTCTCGCCTTAGTCATCGCGGTATGGCAATTCCTCGGACTGCTGCCAGTGCTTGACTGGCTACCCAACGCTGTCAACATCCCGCTAGGCATGTGGATGCTTGCCTCGCTCAAGTTCGGCCTCTTGTTGCTCTGCGCGGCCATCTTTTGGAGTCTCGGGAAGATAGCGAAAAGACTTCGAAATTCCCTTAGGGCCGCGCGCATTGAGAGCACCCCTGCGTAGGGCGACTGTGGCAAATACGTGCCAGTCCTTGCACCGCCGGCCATGGACGGCAAGAGAATCAAAGGCTAGCTAGTCGCGCAGGTAGCCCCAGGCGTGCAGCCGGTCGCTGTCTTCCTCGAGCCACCGGTCGCCGATGTCGTCGCGGTAGTACATGTGCGGGATCATGACGTTGCGCACGCGGTTGTAGGCCATGCGCTGCGCCTGCTTCATCGTGGGCCCGGTGCCGCAGACGAGCAGCGCCACGCCCGAGGTGCCGGTGACCAGCCACTCGCCGTCGACCGCTTTCACGTCCTCGATGTGGAAGCCCTCGCGGCTCGGCGTCTTGAACAGGATCACCGAGTCCTTGGAGATGGTCTCCAGCGTCTCCATGTCGCGGTAAGGGAAGGGCGGCAGGACGATGCGCACGCCGATCTGGAAGCCGCTCTTCGCGCGCAGCCTCGAGAGCGACCCGTCGGCGAGTTTCTGCAGCAGCTCGCCGATCGGCGTGAGCAGCCCCTCCTGCTGGATGCTGATCGTGGGGTAGCCGAAGCGCGCGGTGAATTCGAGGGGATAGATGCCGTTGTTGTTGACGATGCAGTTGACGTCGATGTAGCCGGTGTAGCGCTCCTCCGCGAGCTTCGCCTCCATCTTCTTCAGCGTGGCGTTGAAGATCCTGTTCGGCTCGCTCCAGAACATCGAGGTGCCCATCTCCCCGGTGGGCGGCCCGATGTCGCCGGGGAAGAGCTTCTTGTGCTCGAAGTTGACGTTGATCGGTGTCACGAACTCCTTGCCGTTGAAGAAGGCGCCGGTCGCGACCTCGATGCCGACCACGCGGCGCTGCAGCTGGAACTCCTTGATCTTGTGGGACCAGACGCGCTTGTAGTCCGAGAGCACCTGGACCACGTCGCGGCCGTCCTCCTCCTCCCCCACGAACAGCAGCCCCTTTTCGTTGGCCGCCGCGCCGCTCGGCTTGATCACGTAGCGGTTGGGGTTCGCGGTCACATACGCGATGGCGTCGTCGAACGAGGTGAAGTTCTCCTGCGGCAGGATGCCGACGCCGGCCGCTTTCAGCTCCTGCTGGCCGAAGCCGCGATCGTCCTCGAGCCGGTCGGTGTAGGCCGAGCCCCCCACCACCGGCTTGCCGGCCTTGCGCAGCTCCTCGGCCATCGCGCCCATGCCGAGGACGTCGTCGAACACGACCACGTCGGCCCAGTCGATCTCCTTCTTCCAGTCGCCGGTCTTGGCGACGAAGCCGTCGCCGATCTCCTTTTCCTCGGGGTCCTCGATCCAGAGCTTCGCCTCGTGGCCCTCTTTCGCCACCTGCCAGGCGATGTCGGCGATGAGTCCGGTGTAGGAGACGAAGAGAAACTTCGCGCTCATGCGTCGCCGCCAATATTACCGCGGCGATCTGTTTCGGATGATGAAGCCCGGCGCGCGGGCAGCTCGGCCATGACGCGCGCGCGCTCCGCGTCGCTCATCGAGCCCCAGCGCGCGATTTCGTCGAGCGTTCGCGCGCAGCCGCGGCAGTAGCGCCCCGCGCCGTCCATGACGCAGACCTTGTTGCAGGGGCTGATCAAGGCGCGCGCTTGGCCGCGATCGCCCGGTTGACCTTCGAGGACGGCTCCCGCTTCAGCACGCCGCAGATCCACTGCCCGATGTCCACCAGCCGGTCCAGCTCGACGCCGGTCTCGATCCCCAGCCCTTTCAGCAGGTAGACCACGTCCTCGGTGGCGACGTTGCCCGAGGCGCCCTTCGCATAGGGGCAGCCGCCCAGGCCCGCGACCGAGGCATCGAAGCTCGCCAGGCCGAGCTCGAGCGACGCATAGATATTGGCGAGCGCCTGGCCGTAGGTGTCGTGGTAGTGGCCGGCGAGCTTCGCGAGCGGCACGCGCTCGGCGCAGGCTTCCAGCATCGCGCGCGTCCTGCCGGGGGTGCCCACGCCGATCGTGTCGCCGAGCGACACCTCGTAGCAGCCCATCTCGTAGAGCGCCGCCGCGACCTCGGCCACCTTCTCGGGCTTCACCTCGCCCTCGTAGGGGCAGCCGAGAACGCAGGAGACGTAGCCCCTCACCTTGATGTTGTTTTTCAAGGCATTTTCAGCCACCGGGCGGAAGCGCTCCAGAGACTCGGCGATCGAGCAATTGATGTTCTTCTTCGAGAACGCCTCGGAGGCCGCGCCGAACACCGCCACCTCGGTCGCGCCAGCGGCGCGCGCTGCCTCGAACCCCTTCAGGTTCGGCGTCAGCACCGGGTAGGAGACGCCGGGGCGGCGGCGGATGCGCTCCAGCACCTCGGTGTGGTCCGCCATCTGCGGGATCCACTTCGGCGAGACGAACGCGGTCGCCTCGACCACGGGCAGACCCGCATCGGCGAGGCGCTCGATCAGCTCGAGCTTCACGGCGGTGGGCACCTCGCCCTTCTCGTTCTGCAGGCCGTCGCGCGGCCCGACCTCCACGATCCGTACCTTGTCCGGCAGCTTCATGCGGCCTCCAGCCTGAGCAGCTCCGCGCCCTCGGCGACCTGCTCGCCCACGCCGAAGAATACCGCCTTGACCTCGCCCTCGCGCGGCGCGGTGATGGTGTGCTCCATCTTCATCGCCTCCAGGACGAGGAGCGGCGCGCCGCGCGCCACTCTCGCGCCCGGCTGCACCAGCACCTGCAGGATCCTGCCCGGCATCGGCGCGGCCAAGGACCCGGCGGCCTCGTCCGCGCCGGCGGCGGACTGCTCGTCGTGCAGCGCGAGCAGCCGGTGCGCACCGTCCCGGAAGAGATGCCAGTCGCCGCCTTCGCGCACCGTTCGCAGGCCGTGGGCCGGGTGCTGCACCTCGTTGCCGTCCACCGCAAGCCGCAAGCCGCCCGCGAGAAAATGGACCTCCACCTTGCGGATCGCGTCCCCGTCCCTGAAGGCGATCTCGTGATGCGAGCCGAGATTCAGCCGCCAGCCGTCGACCCGAGCCCAGGGCGAGTGCGGGTCGCCCGAGGCCTTGGCGCGCGCCGCGGCCTGCGCTTCCTCGACCCGCAGCTCGGCGAGCGCCGCCGCGGCGAGCTCCTCGATGCTCGCCGGGCGCGCGGGCGGAAAGAGCTCGGATGCGCAGCGCTCGATCAGGCCGGTGTCGAGGTCGGCGGCGGCGAACGCCTTGCTCGAGGCGACGCGGCCGAGGAATTCCACGTTGCTCGCCACGCCGACGATCTCGCACTCCGCGAGCGCGGCGCGCAGGCGCGCGAGCGCCGCGGCGCGATCCTCGCCCCAGACGATCAGCTTGGCGAGCATCGGATCGTAGTGCGCCGTCACCGCATCGCCCTCGCGCACACCCGTATCGACGCGCGCGGGCGCGCCCGGAAAGCGCAGATGGCGCAATGTTCCCGTAGACGGGAGGAACCCTTTTTCCGGATTCTCCGCGTAGATGCGCGCCTCGATCGCATGGCCTTTCATCTGAATTTGATCCTGCTTCAAAGGGATCGGATCCCCCGCCGCGACCAGGAGCTGCCATTTGACGAGATCCAGGCCGGTGATCGCCTCGGTCACGGGGTGCTCGACCTGCAGGCGCGTGTTCATCTCCATGAAGTAGAAGGCGCCGTCGGCGCTCGCGATGAATTCCACCGTTCCGGCGCCCACATAATGGATGGCTTTCGCCGCAGCGAGCGCCGCGGCGGTGATCGCGGCTCTTCTGCCCGGTGAAAGACCCGGCGCCGGGGCCTCTTCCAGCACCTTCTGGTGGCGCCGCTGCACCGAGCAGTCGCGCTCGAAGAGGTGCACCAGATTGCCATGGCGGTCGCCGAACAGCTGCACCTCGATGTGGCGCGCGCGCTCCAGGTACTTCTCGAGCAGCACGCGACCGTCGCCGAAAGCCGATTCCGCCTCGCGGCGCGCCGACTCGAGCGCCGCGGCGAACGACCCGGGGTCGCGCACCACGCGCATGCCCTTGCCGCCGCCGGCGGCCGCCGCCTTGATGAGCACCGGGTAGCCGATTCTCGCCGCCTCGGCCGCGAGAAGGGCGCCGTCCTGGTCGTCGCCGTGGTACCCGGGCACGAGCGGCACGCCGGCCTTCTGCATCAGGCGCTTGGCCGCCGCCTTGTCGCCCATCGCCGCGATCGCTTCCGGCGCCGGGCCGATGAAGACGATGCCGGCCGCCGCGCAGGCGCGCGCGAAGTCTTCGCTCTCGGAGAGGAACCCGTAGCCCGGGTGGATCGCCTCGGCGCCGGTGCCGCGTGCCGCGGCGATCAGGGCCTCGATCGAAAGGTAGCTCTCGCTCGCGGGCGCCGGCCCGATGCGCCGCGCCTCGTCGGCGAGCGCGACGTGCCGCGCCTCGCGGTCGGCGTCCGAGTACACCGCCACGGTGCGCACGCCCATGGCGCGCGCGGTGGCGATCACCCGGCAGGCGATCTCGCCGCGGTTCGCGATCAGGATCTTGCCGAACATGTCATTTCTTCGGCGGCAACCACGCGGGCTTGCGCTTTTCCAGGAACGAGGCGACGCCCTCCTTGCCTTCCGCCGAGGCGCGCGCGTCGGCGATGCGCCGCGCGGTTTCGGCGCGCAGCGCCGCGTCGATCGGGCGGTGAGCGACGTCGCGGATCAGGTCCTTGATCCGGCCGTGGGCCGCGCCGGCGAGCAGGTGCCCGAGGAGCGCCTCGAGCGCGGAGTCGAGCTCGGCTGCCGGGACGAGGTGGGATAGCAACCCGATGCGCAGCGCCTCCTCGGCATCGAACACCTCGGCGCTGAGGAAGTATCGCCGCGCCGCGCGCTCGCCGATGGCGCGGATCACGTACGGGCTGATGGTGGCGGGCGTGAGGCCGAGCTTGGCTTCGGAGAAGCAGAATTTCGCTTCGGGAGTGCCGAGCGCGATGTCGCAGGCCGAGACCAGCCCGGTGCCGCCCGCGAAGGCCGGCCCGTGAACGCGCGCGATCGTGGGCTGCGGCAGGCGGTCGAGCGCCGCGAGCATGTCGGCGAGCGCGCGCGCGTCGGCGACGTTCTGCTCGGTGTCGTAGCCGGCCATGCGCTTCATCCAGTTCAGGTCCGCGCCGGCGCAGAACGCGCTGCCGGCACCCGCGAGCACCACGACCCGGACGGAGGAATCTCTTTCGAGCTCTCCCATTGCCAGGGTCAATGCTGAAATCAATTCATCGTCAAAGGCGTTTCTGACCTCGGGCCGGTTGAGGGTCACCGTGGCGACGCCGTTGCGCTTCTCTACGATCAGATTCTCGGCCACGGTTCCTCCGTGCTACATCCTGAAGACGCCGAACTTCGTTTCCTCGATCGGCGCGTTGAGCGAGGCGGAGAGGGCGAGCGCGAGGAGCCGCCGCGTGTCGGCCGGGTCGACGACGCCGTCGTCCCAGAGCCGCGCGCTCGCGTAATAAGGGTGTCCCTGGCGCTCGTACTGCTCGCGGATCGGCGCCTTGAAAGCGGTTTCCTCCTCCTTCGACTTGAAGTCGCCCCTGACCATCGCGAGCACGCTCGCCGCCTGCTCGCCGCCGAGCACCGAGATGCGCGCGTTGGGCCACATCCACAGGAACCGCGGCGAATAGGCGCGCCCGCACATGCCGTAGTTGCCGGCACCGAACGAGCCGCCGATGATCAGCGTGAATTTGGGCACGCGCGCCGTGGCGACCGCGGTGACCATCTTGGCGCCGTCCTTGGCGATGCCGCCCGCTTCGTACTTCTTGCCCACCATGTAGCCGGTGATGTTCTGCAGGAAGACGAGCGGGATGCCGCGCTGGCAGGCGAGCTCGATGAAATGCGCCGCCTTGAGCGAGGACTCGGAGAACAGCACGCCGTTGTTGGCGAGCACCGCGACCGGGTAGCCGTGCAGGTGCCCGAAGCCGGTGACCAGGGTCGCGCCGTAGTTCTGCTTGAACTCGTCCAGCTCCGAACCGTCGAGAATGCGCGCCAGCACTTCGCGCACGTCGTAGGGCTTCCTGACGTCGGCGGGGATGAGGCCGTAGATCTCCTCGGCGGGATAGAGGGGGTCTTTCGGTTCTCTTGTCGAGAGAGAAATCTTCTTCTCAAAGTTCAAATTCGCAACGATCCTGCGCACGATCTGCAACGCATGCGCGTCGTCGAGGGCGTAGTGATCGGCGACGCCCGAGACGCGGGTGTGCACCTCGGCGCCGCCCAGCTCCTCGGGCGTGACCACCTCGCCGATCGCCGCCTTCACCAGCGGCGGGCCGCCGAGGAAGATCGTGCCCTGGCCCTTGACGATGATCGACTCGTCCGACATCGCCGGGACGTAGGCGCCGCCCGCGGTGCACGAGCCCATGACGCAGGCGATCTGCGCAATGCGCAGCGCCGACATGTTCGCCTGGTTGTAGAAGATGCGCCCGAAATGCTCGCGGTCGGGGAATACCTCGTCCTGGTTCGGCAGGTTCGCGCCGCCCGAATCGACCAGGTAGATGCACGGCAGGCGGTTCTGCAGCGCGATCTCCTGCGCGCGCAGGTGCTTCTTCACCGTCATCGGGAAATAGGTGCCGCCTTTGACGGTGGCGTCGTTCGCCACCACCATGCACTCGCGGCCCGAGACCCGGCCGACGCCGCAGATGATCCCGGCCCCCGGCGCCTCGTCGCCATACATGCCCCAGGCCGCGAGCTGGCCGATCTCGAGGAAGGGCGATCCCGGGTCGAGCAGGCGGCGCACCCGCTCGCGCGGCAGAAGCTTGCCGCGCGCGGCGTGCCTGGCGCGCGCATGCTCGTCGCCGCCTTGCGAGACGCGCTCGACCTTCTCGCGCAGGTCGGCGACGAGCGACTCCAGGCGCGCGCGGTTGGCGCTGAACTCGGCCGAGCGCGTGTCGAGCTGGCTCTTGAGGGCCGGCATCAGCCGCTCTCGAGCGCGCGGCCGATCACCAGGCGCTGGATGTCGCTCGCGCCCTCGTAGATCTGGCAGACGCGCACGTCGCGCCAGATGCGCTCGACCGGGAAGTCCGCCACGTAGCCGTAGCCGCCGTGGATCTGGATCGCGTCCGAGCACACCTTCTCGGCGATCTCCGAGGCGAACAGCTTCGCCATCGAGGCCTCCTTGAGGCACGGCACCCCGGCATCGCGCAGCTGCGCCGCGTGCAGGTAGAGCTGGCGCGCGGCCTCGAGGCGCGTCGCCATGTCGGCGAGGCGAAAGCTCACCGCCTGGTGCTCGCGCAGCGTCTTGCCCATGCTCTTTCGCTCGCCCGCGTAGGCGAGCGCGGCCTCGAAGGCGCTGCGCGCCATGCCGGTCGCCTGCGCGGCGACGTTGATGCGGCCCGATTCGAGGTTGGCGAGCGCGATGCGGTAGCCGAGGCCTTCCTCGGCGAGCCGCTGGCCCGCCGGCACCTTGCAGTCTTCCAGCACGACCTGCGCCGTGTCGGACGCGCGCTGGCCCGCCTTGTCCTCGATGCGCGCGACGACGTATCCGGGAGTAGAAGTCGGGACGATGAAGGCGCTGATTCCACGTTTTTTTTGATTTTTATCTGTAACAGCAAAAACAATCGCGATGTCCGCGTTTTTCCCCGAGGTGATGAACTGCTTGACGCCGTTGAGGACGTAGCCGGAGCCGGACTTCTCGGCGCGCGTGGTGATCGCCGAGGCGTCCGACCCCGCGTGCGGCTCGGTGAGCGCGAAAGCTCCGAGCATCTCGCCGCGCGCGAGCGGCTTGAGGAACGCTTCCTTCTGCGCCGCGTCGCCGTAGCCGAAGACGATGCCGGCGGCGAGGTTGTTCACCTGCACGATCGTCGAGGTGGCGCCGTCGCCCGCCGCGATCTCCTCGATCGCGATCGCGAGCGCGGTGCCGTCCATGCCGGCGCCGCCCCACTCCTCGGGGATCGCCACCCCGGACAGGCCCAGCGCCGCGAGGCCGGCGAGCTCCTCGCGCGGAAAGTGCTTGTCGCGGTCCCAGCGCGCCGCGTTCGGCGCCAGGCGCTCGCGCGCGAAGCGCCGCACCGCGTCCCGGATCTGCTCGTGGTGCGGCGCGAGGGCCATGTCAGATGCGCGCGTAGGTCAGGGTGTGGTGGCTGTAGAGCCTGCCGCCGCCGTCGTGGCACTCGGCGACCCCGTAGATGCGCCGGCCGCCGAACTTGAGGATGCGCGCGGTGCAGTAGACATTCCTGCCGTTGGCGGGGCTGAGGAACGCGGTGTTCAGCTCCGCGGTGAGCGCGTCGTGCTCCAGGCCGATCCTCGACTTGATCGCCACCCACATCGCGCAATCGGCCGCGGCCATGAGCGCCGGGCCGTTGATGATGCCGCCCGGGCGCTCGAGCGCGCGCCGGTGCGGCAGCTCGAGCGTGCACTCGCCGTCGCCGAGCGACGCGACGCGAAAGCCCCAGGGACGCAGGAACCTCGAGCGGTCCAGCATCGCCTGGAGATTTCGCTTCGTCGCCCTTGGCTTTCTCATCGAACCAATTCAATCGCCATGGCGGTTGCCTCACCACCCCCGATGCACAGGGAGGCCACGCCGGTCTTGCCGCCGTACTTGCGCAGCGCGCCGATCAGCGTCACGAGGATGCGCGCGCCGGAGGCGCCGATCGGGTGGCCGAGCGCGCAGGCGCCGCCGTGCACGTTGACCTTGTCGTGCGGCAGGCCATGCTCCCGCATCGCCGCCATGGCCACCACCGCGAAGGCCTCGTTGATCTCGTAGAGGTCGACCTTGTCGGCGGTCCAGCCGGTTTTCTCGAACAGTTTTCTGATCGCACCGACCGGCGCGGTCGTGAACCAGCCCGGCTCCTGCGCGTGCGTCGAATGGCCCACGATCGTCGCGAGCGGCGCAAGGCCGCGCTTCTCGGCGGTCGAGCGGCGCATGAGGACGAGCGCCGCCGCGCCATCGGAAATCGAGGAGGAATTGGCCGCCGTCACCGTGCCGTCCTTGCGGAACGCGGGCTTCAGGCCCGGGATCTTCTCCAGGTTCGCCTTGAACGGCTGCTCGTCCATCTCCACGAACTTCTCTTCCTTCCCCGCCTTGAGCGCGATCGGCGTGATCTCCCACGCGAACCAGCCCTCGCGATTTGCTTTTTGGGCTCTTTTCAAGGATTGAATTGCGAACTCATCCTGGGATTCGCGAGAGAACCTGTATTTCTGGGCGCAGTCCTCGGCAAACGTGCCCATCAGGCGCCCCTTGTCGTAGGCGTCTTCCAGCCCGTCGTAGAACATGTGATCGAGCACCTGGCCGTGCCCCATGCGTAGCCCCGCGCGCGCCCTGGGCAACAGGTACGGCGCGTTCGTCATGGATTCCATGCCGCCGGCGACGAAGATTTCGGCGGAACCCGAAAGCAGGGCGTCGTGCGCGAGCATCGCCGCTTTCATCCCCGAGCCGCACATCTTGTTCACCGTGGTGCAGCCCGCGGCGAGCGGGAGGCCTGCGCCGAGCGAAGCCTGGCGCGCCGGCGCCTGGCCCTGGCCCGCGGGCAGCACGCAGCCCATGATCACCTCCTGCACGTCCTCGGGCTTGATCTTGGCGCGCTCCACCGCGGCGCGGATCGCCGCGGCGCCGAGCTCGGGGGCGGCGAAGCCCTTCAGCTCGCCCTGGAATCCGCCCATCGGGGTGCGGGCCGCGGAGACGATTACGACCGGATCGGTTTTCATTCGATTGCTCCTTTGAGTTTCTCGATCGACTCGAGTGCTTCGGCTTCCAGCTGTGCAATGAGTTCCGAAGCAGGCAAAGCCCTGGAAAGCGCGGCGGCCTGTCCCGCCCACATTGCGATGAAGTCCGGCTTGCCCGCCTTCGCCGAGGCCTGCCGCAGCTTTCCGGTGACGCTGTTCTGCGCCGGAAACGCAAGCTGCGGCGCGTTCCGCATCTCGCGCATGAAGCGGTTGGCGAGGCCGCGCGCGGGCTTGCCCGAGAACTTCTCGGTGATGCACGTGTCGTCTTCCGTGGCCTCGAGCAGCGCGTCTTTGTGCACCCGGGATGCGCCGCTCTCGGGGCAGGGGATGAAGGCGGTGCCGAGCTGGGCGGCCTGCGCGCCGAGCGCGAGCGCGGCCGCGATGCCCGCGCCGTCCATGATGCCGCCCGTGGCGACCACCGGCAGCTTCACCGCGCGAACCACCAGGCGCACCAGGGCGAGCGTTCCGGTCAGCGACTCGTACGGATCGCGCAGGTACGTGCCGCGATGCCCGCCCGCCTCGCCGCCCTGCGCGATGACGAAGTCGAAGCCGAGCGACTCCAGGCGCTTCGCCTCGGCAACGCAGGTCGCGCTGCCGCCGACGAGAATCCCGAGTTGTTGGAATTTTGTTATCCGGGTTTGGGGTAAATCGGATAGATGAGAAGTAAAAACCTTCGGCCTGATTTCCTCGACCGCACCCAGTTGCGCTTCCAGGTCCGGCACGTAGGGCGCCTTCACCGGCTCGGGAGGCGGCAGGCCCAGTTCCTTGTAATACGCAGCGACGGCTTCGAGCGCGCCGCGCTGCGCGGCCGCGTCGATCGGGCCCGGCACCGGCGAA
>JBFLYF010000299.1:0-3850 GCA_040756795.1 Pseudomonadota bacterium | reverse complement strand
GCGCGCTCGAAGGCGCGCACCAGGTCGTGCCAGTCGGCCGCGCCCCGGGCGTGGCGGCGCAGGAAATCCCGGAGGCCTTTCCTGAAGTTGTCCTCGCCCAGGAAAAATTCCAGCTGGCGCAGAACGGCGGGCCCTTTCGAATAGACGATCGCGCCGTAGGCCGACTTGGCGGCGGCGAGGTTGGCGAGCGGGTAGCGGATCGCGCTCGTGCCGCGCGTCGCGTCGGTGCGCACCGCGGCGACTTTCAGCGCGTGAAACGCCGTCCAGGCGTCGAACTGCGGCGCGAGCGCCTCGGTGGCCTTCGCGGCCATGAAGCTGGCGAAACCCTCCTTCAGCCACAGGTCGTCGAACCAGCGCATCGTCACCAGGTCGCCGAACCACTGGTGCGCGGTCTCGTGGAACACGAGCTGCGCGCGGCGCAGCAGGTCGGCGGCGCTGGGCGGTGCGGGAAACAGCACGCGCTCCTCGTTGAGGAACGTCGCGCCCGCATGCTCCATGCCGCCGTAGGGAAATTCGGGCAGCAGCACCAGGTCGTACTTCGGGAAGGGGAAGGCTCGGGCGAAATAGCGCTCGAAGTACGCGATCGCCTCACGGTTGAGGCGCAGCACCTCGGCAGCGTGCTCTTTCGCGCGCTCCAGGCGCGAGCGCCTTACGTAGAGGCGCACCGGATCGCCCTCGGCGCGCAGCGCCTCGAACGGTCCGGCGGCGAAGGCGAAGAGATAAGTGGAGATGGGTTCGGAGGGTTTGAACCTGATTCTGCTTCCGTCTCGCTTTTCGGTTTCTCCGTTGGAGATGGCTTTCCAGCCCTCCGGCACCTCCAGTTCCAGAGAAAACCTCGCCTTCAGATCCGGCTGGTCGAAGCAGGGGAAGACGCTGCTCGCATCCGCGGGCACGAAGAGCGAATAGACGTACTCGGCGCCGTCCTCGCGGTCGCGGTAGCGCGTGAGCGCGCTGCCCTGCACCGCGACCGCGGCCTCGAACTCGAGCGCGATCGTGTTGCTCCCGGGCTTGAGCGATCTCGCGGGCACGACGAGATGCTCGTTGGCAACGCCGACCGGCAGGGGCCTGCCGTTGACCCGGAGGTTGCGGATCGCCTTGCCTCTCCAGTCGAGAACCACGTCGACCGGCTTCTTCGGCAACCGCAACTTGATTTCGAGCGCGCCCGGCGCCCGGTCCGAGCCTTCGGCCAGCTGCAGGCGCAGGTCGTAGCGGAGGTCGCGGTAGTGCTTCGCGCGCCACTGCGCGAGCGCGAGCGGCACGCCGGGCTCGAGCGGCGGGGCGGCGTGCGCTGCGGCGGTCATGAGCGTTGCGAGCAATGCCGCCGGCAGGCGCATGCGGCCTCCGGCCGCGCGAGTCGCTAGTCGATGAAGCGGTCGGCGCGGATCAGCACGGCCTGCGGAATGGCGATGCCGAGTGCTTTCGCCGTGCCGCGATTGACCACCAGCTCGACCTTGGTCGGCAGCTCGACCGGCATGTCGACGGGCTTCGCGCCCTTGAAAATCCGGTCCACGAAGTAGGCAAGCCGCGCATAGCATTCCTCCAGCACCGGGCCGAAGGCGACGAGGTTGCCTTTTTCCGCGAAAACGGCCCAGGAGGAGACGGTCGGGATCTTCTCGCTCAGGGAGAAAGCGGCGAACCGGTCCGAGTGCGAGGTAAGGGCGCCGGCGAACGCGAGGATCACTTCGCCGTTCCATTGCTTCACGCCCTTGAATGCAGCCTCGAGCTCGGTGGCGTTGTTGGCGCCGAAATAGCGGTGCTGGAAGCCCAACGTGTCTGCGGCCTTCGCCGCGGCCTCGAGCTCCAGCAGCTCGCCCGCGTGCGGCGGCCAGCCGATGATCGCGAGCCGCGTGGCGTTCGGCATCAGCTCGCGAATCAGTTGCACTCGCTTCGGGATCAGCTCGAGCGAGAAAAACGATATGCCGGTACGGTTCACGCCAGGCTTGGCCCAGCTGTGCACGAACTTGCCCAATACGACGTCGGCGCTGACGGCGAACACGATCGGCGGCGTGACCTGCGCGTCGACGAGCACCCGGGTCGCGGGCCCGCCCGCGCCCACGATCACATCGGGGCGGCTGGCGGCGAGATCCGGAATCCGCTTCTTCAATCCCTCCACGCTGCCGCCGCCCCACCACTGGTCGAGCGCCAGATTGCGGCCCTCCGTCCAGCCTGCGTCGTGCATGGCCTTGCGGAAAAACGCCAGGAAAGGCGAATTCGGATTGGCGGGCTCGACCGATGTCCAGGCGACCCGCGCAGTGCGCGGCGCCTGTCCATGCGCCAGTGATGAAGCGAGGACCGCGGCCGTGGCGCCCAGGAACTGCCTGCGAAGCATGGGTTCCCCCTCTTGCACCCAATCGTCGAACCGGAAATGTACGCTTCGGCAGCGCCACGGCAAAGGCAACTGGGCCATTGTGGCCTGCGGATTTCACGTCGCCGTCGGACCATCCCTTAGACTTGCCGCTCCGGAACGAGGAATACCATGAAAAGAAAGCCGAATTTGCTGGTCATCCTGATCGACGACCTGCGCTACGACGAGTTCGGCGCCGGCGGCCATCCGTACCTGAAGACGCCGCACATCGACCGCATCGCGGCAGAAGGCGCGCTGTTCGAGCGCGCGTTCCACACCACGCCGATCTGCTCGCCCAACCGCGCCTCGATCATGACCGGGCAGTACGCGAGCCGCCACGGCATCATCGACAACGTGGCGCGCGACGCCATGAGCCACCGGCTGCCGAACTACCACCTCGAGCTGCAGCGCCTCGGCTACGAGACCGCGCACATCGGCAAGTGGCACATGGGCAACGACGGCAAGCCGCGCCCGGGGTATCACCGCTGGGTGAGCTTCGACGGGCACGGGCGCATCGTGGACCCCAGGCTGAACGTCGACGGCGGCTACGTGGAGCGCAAGGGCTACATCACCGACATCCTGAACTCGCTCGCCGTAGAGTTCATCGACGCGAAGCACGCCAGGCCCTGGTCGCTGTTCCTCGCCCACAAGGCGGTGCATCCGGACGCCCACCAGGCCGCCGACGGCACGCTCGATCTGGGGCGCTTCGGCGGCTACATCCCCGCCGAGCGCCACCGCGGCCTGTACCGCGATGGCGTATTCCCGAAGCTGCCGAACATGCTGCCCCGCGACGAGGTCGTGAAGCAGAAGCCCGCCTGGCGCGAGATCTTCGAGATGCGGGGCTCGCAGCGGGCGAAGGAGCTGCTCGATTCGATCGGCGCCGGCACGCAGGCCGAGATCCGCGAGCGCGCGCGCATGATGGCCTCGGTGGACGAGGGCGTCGGCATGATCTTCGAGGCGCTCGAGCGCGGCGGCCGGCTCGAGCACACGCTGATCCTGTTTCTCGGCGACAACGGCTATTTCTTCGGCGAGCACGGCCTCGGGCCCGAGCGCCGCTTCGCGTACGAAGCGGGAATCCGTTCCCCGTTTGTAATCAGATTTCCGGAAAAAATAAAACCCGGCACTCGCGTTCGCGACCTGGTGATCTGCCAGGACATCGCGCCCACGCTGATCGAGCTCGCGGGCGGCAGGCCGGGGCCGCAGATCCAGGGATTGTCACTCCTGAAATTGTTTTCTCGCTCGCGCTCCCCGTGGAGAAAATCCTTTCTGATCGAGTACTGGGCCGAGCAGGCGATGCCGTGGCTCGTAGGCATGACCTACAAGGCGGTGCGCACCGAGCGCTACAAGCTGATCCACTGGGTGAACCGCGGCCGCGCCGGCGAGCTCGACGAGCTCTACGACCTGAAGCAGGATCCCTGGGAGCTGAAGAACCTGATCGCGAGCCGCGGCTACGCGCCGATGCGCGCCAAGCTCCAGCGCGAGCTCAAGCGCCTGGTCGCGGAAGCG
>JBFLYF010000298.1:0-3852 GCA_040756795.1 Pseudomonadota bacterium | reverse complement strand
ATCGAGTACGAGGAGCAGTTGCGCTCGCTCGGCGCCGCGGGCCTGCGCGCCGCGCTGACGCTGGTGTGGGACATCCGCTTCTCGCTGGTAACCGCCGTGCTCGCGGGGCTGGGGCGCGCCGCGGCGGAGGTGGGCGCCGTCATGATCGTGGGGGGCAACATCGACGGCGTGACGCGCGTCATGACGACCGCGATCGCCCTGGAGACCTCCAAGGGCGACCTGCCGCTCGCGCTCTCGCTCGGCATCATCCTGATCACGCTGGTGATCGCCCTGAACGCCTGCGCGCACTGGGTGAAGGAAGCGGCGCAGCGCCGCTACGGATGATGGCGGCCCGGCGCATCCTGCCGCTCGAGCTCGACGAGGTCTGCTTCAGCGCGGGCGGCCGCGCCATCATCGATCGCGTCTCGCTCGCTCTCGACGCCGGGCCGGCGACGATCATCCTCGGGGCGAACGGCGCGGGCAAGAGCGTGCTGATGCGCCTGATGCACGGGCTGCTGCGCCCGAGCTCGGGCGCCATCCGCTGGAGCGACCCGGACCCCGAGCGGCTGCGCCGCGCCCAGGCGATGGTCTTCCAGCGGCCGGTGATGCTGCGCCGCACGGCGCTCGCCAACATCACCTACGCGTTGAAGCTCGCGCGCGTGCCGCGCGCCCAGCGCGAGGCGCTCGCCGTGGAGGCGCTGGAGAGCGTGGGCCTGCGGCATCTCGCCCACCGCCCGGCGCGCGTGCTCTCGGGCGGGGAGCAGCAGCGCCTCGCGCTCGCGCGCGCCTGGGCCCTGCATCCGGAGATGCTGTTCCTGGACGAGCCCACCGCGAGCCTCGACCCGGCCGCGACGCGCGAGATCGAGACCGTCATCAAGGCGTTCGACGCCGCGGGCACCAAGATCGTCATGGCGACTCACAACCTCGGGCAAGCGCGGCGCCTGGGCGACGAGGTCGTGTTCATCCACGAAGGGCGCGTGCTCGAGCGCGCATCGATCGAGATCTTCTTTTCCAAACCGGCCACGGCGGAAGCCGCGGCCTTCATCAAGGAAGAGCTTCCATGGACATGATGCTGAGGGTGCTGCTGTCGATCCTGTTGTGCGCGCCGGCGTATGCGCAGCAGAAATTCATCACCCTAGCCTCGACCACCTCGACCGAGCAGTCGGGACTGTTCAAGCACCTGCTGCCGATTTTCGAGAAGAAGACGGGCATTCAGGTGCGTGTGGTCGCGCTCGGCACCGGCCAGGCGCTCGACATGGGCAAACGCGGCGACGCGGACGTGGTGTTCGTGCACGCGAAAGAGCTGGAAGAGAAATTCATCGCCGAGGGCTACGGGGTAAGGCGTTTCGAGGCGATGTACAACGATTTTGTCGTCATTGGTCCCAAGGCTGACCCTGCCAAGGTGGGCGGCACCAAGGATGTCGTTGCGGCATTCCAGAAGATCAAGTCGGCGCAGGCCCCGTTCGTATCGCGCGGCGACAAGAGCGGCACGCACTTCGCGGAGCTGCAGATCTGGAAGATGGCCGGCATCGACATCGCCAAGGACCGGGGCGCCTGGTACCGCGAGACCGGCTCGGGCATGGGCCCGGCGCTCAATTCCGCCTCGGCGATGAACGCCTACATCCTCGCCGACCGCGGCACGTGGCTCTCGTTCAAGAACCGCGGCGAGCTGACGGTCTCCGTGGAGGGCGACAAGCGCCTGTTCAACCAGTATGGCGTGATGCTGGTCAATCCGGCGAAGCATCCGCACGTGAAGAAGGAGATGGGGCAGGCGTTCGTCGACTGGGTGATCTCGCCGCAAGGGCAGAAAGCGATCGCGGACTACAGGATCGGCGGCGAGCAGCTATTCTTCCCGAATGCGAAACCATGAACCTGCCCGCTAGGCCGTGGAGCAGACGATCGTCGCGCTGCTCGCCGCGGGGATGCTGGTCGCGGCGTTCTTCTACGCCGCGGTCGGCCACGGCGGCGCCTCGGCCTACCTCGCGGCGATGGCGCTCGCCGGGGTCGCGCCCGCGGAGATGCGGCCGATCGCGCTGCTGCTCAACGTGCTCGTGTCGGCGATCGCGAGCGTCAAGTTCTGGCGCGCCGGGCATTTCCGCTGGCGCCTGTTCTGGCCGTTCGCCGCGGTCTCGATTCCGGCGGCCTATGCAGGCGGTGCGATCACGCTCCCCGGCACGGCCTACAGGATCCTAGTGGGACTGGTGCTGCTCTACGCAGGCTGGCAGCTGTGGTGGAGCCTGCGCGCGGGCGAGGAGATGCGGCGCTTGCGCGAGCCGCCGCTCGCGCTGGCGATGGCGATCGGCGCCGCGCTCGGCGTGCTCTCGGGGCTCACCGGCGTGGGCGGCGGGATCTTTCTGAGTCCCCTGCTGCTGCTCACCGGCTGGGCCGGCACCAAGCAGACTTCGGCGGTCGCGGCGCCGTTCATCCTCGTGAACTCGCTCGCCGCGCTCGCGGCCGGCTTCGTCGCGGCGCCGGAGCTGCCGCCGGCGTACGTCTGGGTCCTGATGCCCGCAGTGCTCGCCGGCGGCTGGCTCGGCGCCGAGTACGGCAGCCGGCGCTTCGCCAACCCGCTCATCCGCCGGCTGCTCGGCCTCGTGCTCGCGGTCGCGGGCGCGAAGATGCTGCTCGTTTAGAATCCAAGCCGATGAAAACATTCGGTTTCGCGGGCTGGTCGGGCAGCGGCAAGACCACGCTCATCGAGAAGCTGATCCCGATCTTCGTCAAGCGCGGCCTGCGCGTGTCGCTGCTCAAGCACGCGCACCACACCTTCGACGTCGACCAGCCGGGCAAGGACTCCTACCGCCACCGGCACGCCGGCGCGGGCGAGGTGCTCGTCACCTCGTCGCGGCGCTGGGTGCTGATGCACGAGCTCAGAGGCGCGCAGGAGCCCTCGTTCGAGGAGCAGCTGAAGCGCCTCTCGCCCTGCGACCTGCTGATCGTGGAGGGTTTCAAGTTCGCGCCGATCCCGAAGATGGAGGTTTGGCGCGCCGAAACGGGCGAGGGCCTGCTGCATCCGAACGACCCGCACATCGTCGCGGTGGCGAGCGATGCCAGGGTGGAAACGAAACTGCCGCTGCTCGATCTGAACGACCATGAGGCGATTGCGGCCTTCATGACGAAGCATCTGGCATTGGCATGAACGGCGGCCTGCTTTCGGTGGACGAGGCGCTCGAGCGGCTGCTCTCGGGCGCGCGCGCGGTGGACGGTATCGAAGAGGTCGCGACGATGGAGGCTGCGGGCCGCGTGCTCGCGCGCGACCAGGCCTCCACCATGGACGTGCCTCCGATGGACAACAGCGCGATGGATGGCTACGCGGTGCGGCTCGCGGATCTGAAGGGGATCAACACGAAGTTGAAAGTAGCCCAGCGGATCGCGGCCGGATCCGTGGGCGAGGCTCTGCGGCCGGGCACCGCGGCGCGCATCTTCACCGGCGCGCCGGTGCCACCGGGTTGCGATGCGATCGTCATGCAGGAATTCACCGATGGTGGCAAAGACGAAGTCGAAATAAGGAAAATTCCAAAGCCGGGCGAATGGATCCGCCGCACCGGCAGCGACGTGAGGAAGGGCGGCACGATCCTGCAGGCGGGCAAGCGCCTGCTGCCGCAGGACGCGGGGCTCGCGGCCTCGGTCGGCATCAAGGCGCTGCCGGTGTATCGCAGGGTGCGCATGGGCCTGTTTTTCACCGGCGACGAGCTGCGCATGCCCGGCGATCCGCTGCCGCCGGGCAAGATCTACAACTCCAACCGCTTCACGCTGAACGGGCTTGCGCGCGCGTTCGGCTGCGAGGTGCGCGACTACGGCATCGTGCCCGACCGGCTGGATGCCACGCGCGAGGCATTGCGGCGCGCGGCGCGCGAGAACGACGTCATCGTC
>JBFLYF010000297.1:0-3853 GCA_040756795.1 Pseudomonadota bacterium | reverse complement strand
AGCGCGCCGCGCACGCGCTCGCCCCGGGGCGGCGGGCTTATGTGCATGTCGCGAGGGGGGAGATCGAGATCAACCGCAAGCGGCTCACCGCCGGCGACGCGCTGAAAGCATCCGGAGAAACCGAGATCGTGCTCGAGAAAGGCGCCCAGGCGGAGGTGCTGCTGTTCGACCTGCCTTGAGAGGCTCCGCCTATCGGTGGCATCGGAAAACAGTCATGGCCCTGCCGCGGCGGTGGCGCTAGTCTGGCATACCCATCAAGGAGAATCTCATGCCTATCGATACCGGCATCTCGGCCAAGGACCGCGCGGCGATCGCGCAGGGCCTCGCGCGCCTGCTCGCAGACACCTACGTGCTGTACCTCAAGACGCACGGCTTCCACTGGAACGTCGAGGGCCCGATGTTCCAGACCCTGCACCAGATGTTCATGGACCAGTACACCGAAGCCTGGAACGCGATCGACCCGATCGCCGAGCGTATCCGCGCGCTCGGCCACTACGCCCCGGGAAGCTACCGGCAGTACGCGAAGCTCGCCTCGATCGAGGAGGCCACGGGCGTTCCCAGGGCCGGGAAGATGGTGCGCGAGCTGATCGAGGGCCAGGAAGCGGTGGCGCGCACCGCGCGCGCGGTGCTGCCGCTCGCGGAAAAGGCGAACGACCAGCCCACGCTCGACCTGCTGACGCAGCGCCTCGATATCCACGAGAAGAACGCGTGGATGCTCAGGAGCCTGCTGAAGAAGTAACATTGCCGCCATGAGCGGCGTGCGCCTCGAGCGGGACTCGTTCGGCCAGATCGAGGTGCCGGCCGAGCGCCTGTGGGGCGCGCAGACCGAGCGCAGCCGCAGGTTCTTCCGCATCTCGGGCGAGCGCATGCCGCTCGCCGTGGTGCACGCGCTCGCCCTGGTGAAGCGCTCGGCGGCGCGCGTCAACGCTTCGCTCGGGCTGCTGGATGCGAAGAAGGCCGAGGCGATCGCGCGCGCGGCCGACGAGGTGCTCGCCGGCCGGCACGACGAGGAGTTCCCGCTCTCGGTCTGGCAGACGGGATCGGGGACGCAGTCGAACATGAACGTCAACGAGGTGCTCGCCAACCGCGCCTCCGAGATCCTCGGCGGCGAGCGCGGGCCGAAACGCCTGCTGCACCCGAACGACGAGGTCAACAAGTGCCAGTCCTCGAACGACGTGTTTCCCACGGCGATGCACGTCGCCGCGGCGCGCGCGCTCAACGCCGAGCTGATCCCGGCGCTCGAGCGGCTGCGCGAGGCGCTCGCGGCCAAGCGCGATGCCTTCGGCGCGATCGTCAAGATCGGCCGCACCCACCTGCAGGATGCCACGCCGGTGACGCTCGGCCAGGAGTTCTCCGGCTACGTGGCGCAGCTCGGGGAGGCGCGGCGCGGCATCGACGCCGCGCTGCCCGGCCTGTACCAGCTCGCGCTCGGCGGCACGGCGGTGGGCACGGGGCTGAACGCGCATCCCGAGTTCGCCGCGCGCGCCGTGGCGGAGATCGCGCGCATGGCCGGGCTGCCGTTCGTGCCGGCGCCGAACCGCTTCGCCGCGCTCGGCGGGCACGAGGCGCTCGCCTTCGCGCACGGCGCGCTGAAGACGCTGGCGGCCGCGCTCTCCAAGATCGCGAACGACATCCGCCTGCTCGCTTCCGGCCCGCGCTCGGGGATCGGCGAGCTCGCGCTGCCGGAGAACGAGCCCGGCAGCTCGATCATGCCGGGCAAGGTCAACCCGACGCAGGCCGAGGCGCTCACGATGCTCTGCGCCCAGGTCTTCGGCAACGATGTCGCGCTCAACTTCGGCGCCGCCTCGGGGCACCTGGAGCTCAACGTCTTCAAGCCGCTCATCATCCACACCTTCCTGCAGAGCGCGCGGCTGCTCGCCGACGGCATGGCGAGCTTCGAGGCGCATTGCGTGCGCGGCATCCAGCCCAACGAGGCGCGCATCCGCGAGCTGCTCGAGCGCTCGCTGATGCTGGTGACCGCGCTTACGCCGCACATCGGCTACGACCGCGCCGCCGAGATCGCGAAGAAGGCGCACCGCGAGGGCACCACGCTGCGCGAGGCGGCGCTCGCGCTCGGCCACGTCAAGGCGGAGGACTTCGACCGCTGGGTGCGGCCGGAGGACATGGTCTGAAGCGGCGCGCTTTCCTGCTCTCCGGCCTCGCCCTCGCGGGCTGCTCGACGCCGGGGCTGAAGCTCGACGCGCCCTACGTCTCCACGCCGCAGCCGGTGGTCGACGAGATGCTGCGCCTGGCGCGCGTGGGCGCCGACGATATGCTCTACGACCTGGGCTACGGCGACGGCCGCATCGTGATCACGGCGGCGCGCGACTTCGGCGCGCGCGGCGTCGGCGTCGACCTCGATCCGCGGCGCATCGCGGAGGCGGACGCGGCGGCGCGCCGCGCGGGCGTCGCGCACCGCGTGCGCTTCGCGGTGCAGGACCTGTTCCAGACCGATTTCTCCGAGGCGAGCGTGGTGACGCTCTACCTCTTCCCGGAGCTGAACGCGAGGCTGAAGCCGAAGCTGCTTGCCGAGTTGAGGCCGGGCGCGCGCGTGGTGTCGCACCAGTTCCTGATCGGCGACTGGAAGCCCGCCGGCAGCGGGCGGGTGCAATCCGAGACCATGGACCACTGGGTCTACCTGTGGGTCGTGCCGCCGCGCTGATCGCGGGCCTCGCGGCTTGCGCGGCGCTCGCCCTCGAGGCCGCGGCCGGCGAGCGCTTCGCGCACGGCACGCTGTGGCGCGTGAGCCGGCCCGGGGTGCCGCCGAGCTATGTCTTCGGCACCATCCATCTCGCCGATCCGCGCGTGCTCGACATCCCGGAGCCGGTGCGGCAGGCGCTTGCGCGCTCGCGCAGCTTCGCGATGGAAGCGCCAAAGGGAGGGGCGCACGGCTGGCGGATGTACGAGGCCGCGCAGCTGCCCGAGGGGCAGGGCCTCGAGGCGTTCGTCGGCAGCGAGACTTTCGGCAAGCTGCGCCGCATGCTCGCGGCGCGCGCCATCCCGGAATCCTTGATCGCGCGGCTCAAGCCCTGGGCGGCGCTCGCCAACATCACGGTGACCCCGGAGGACTACGAGGGCGAGACGCTCGACCAGAAGCTCTTCGGGATGGCGCGCGCCCGGCGCCTCAAGATCGAGGCGCTCGAGGGCACCGAGGAGCACATTTCGGTGTTCGACGGCATCCCGCTCGAGACGCAGGTGGCGATGCTGCGCCATACCGTGGAGCAGCGCGACTACCTGGTCGGCATGATCGAGCCGACGCTGCAAGCCTGGCTGCGGCGCGACCTCGCCGGCATCCACGCCGTCAACCAGCGCATCGCGGCGCGCTTCCCGGACATGGCTCCCCACTACGCGGTGCTCACCCGCCACCTGGTGGACAACCGCAGCGTGGTGATGGCGCACCGCCTGTATCTCAAGCTGCGCGCCGGCGGAGTCTTCGTCGCAGTCGGCGCGGGGCATCTCTACGGGCGGAACGGAATCCTGCGTCTGATCGAGCGGCAGGGCTACCGGGTCCGGCGCGTCTATTGAGGGATTTGGTTAACATCGCGCCCCATGTCGGTCGTCGTCCTGATTTCGGGCCGGGGCAGCAATCTGCAGGCGATCCTGGATGCCGGCATCCCGGTGTCGGCGGTGGTCAGCAACGTCGCCGGCGCGGGCGGCCTCGCCATCGCGGCGCGGCACGGCATCGCCACGCGCGTCGTCCCGCACCGGGACTACGCGACCCGGGAAGCGTTCGAAGAAGCGCTGATGCGCGAGATCGACGCCTTTTCGCCGCGCCTCGTCGCGCACGCCGGCTTCATGCGCATCGTGACCGCCGGCTACGTGCAGCATTACCGCCGGCGCTCTCTCAACATCC
>JBFLYF010000296.1:0-3895 GCA_040756795.1 Pseudomonadota bacterium | reverse complement strand
CCGGTGCCGGCCCCGAGGTGGTGCTGTCGGTGACGGACACCGGCCGCGGCATGAGCGCGGAGCAGCTGGAGCACCTCTTCGAGCCCTTCAACCGCCTCGGCGCCGAGCGCCGCGGCATCGAGGGCACGGGCATCGGCCTGACCATCGTGAAGGCGCTCGTCAACGGCATGGGCGGCCGCATCGCGGTCGACAGCGAGCCCGGGCGCGGCACCCGCTTCGACGTCGCGCTGCCCGCAACCGCCGTCCCGGCGCCCTCGGCCGCCGCCGAGCCGGCCGCCACCGGCCCCTCGCCGCTGCAGGGCCAGCGCGGCCGGCTGCTCTACATCGAGGACAACCCGGTCAACGTGCTGCTGGTGGAGGAACTGGTGCGCAACCTCTCCGGGCTGAGCATCGACAGCGCCGGCACCGGCGCGGAAGGCGTGCGCCTGGCCGCCGAACTGCGACCCGACCTCGTGCTGGTCGACATGCAGTTGCCCGACTTCGACGGCTACGAGGTGCTGCGGCGCCTGCGCGCGCAGGCGGAAACGGCGCAGGTGCCGTGCGTCGCGCTCTCGGCCAACGCGATGCCGCAGGACATCGAGGCCGCACGACGCGCCGGCTTCGACGACTACTGGACCAAGCCGATCGACTTCCGCGCCTTCCTCGGCGCGCTCGAGTCCCGCTTCCCGCCGGGCTGAGTCCGCGCCCCGGCTCAGGCGCCCTCGGTCACCAGCCCCTTCTTGCGCAGCATCGGCTCGACCACCGGTTCGCGCCCTCGGAAGGCACGGTAGGCGGCACGCGGCTCGACCGAGTCGCCGGCCGCGTAGATGTACTGGCGCAGCCGCTGCGCCACCGCCGGGTCGAACGGATTGCCGGCCTCGGCAAACGCATCGAAGCCGTCCGCATCCAGCACCTCCGCCCACAGGTACACGTAGTAGCCGGCCGCGTAGTGCGAGCCCGAGAACAGGTGCTGGAAGTGCGGCAGACGGTGGTTCATGCCCACCCCGTGCGGCAGGCCGATGCGCTCGAGCTCGGCGCGCTCCGCCTCGACGATGTCGGCCCCCCCGGGGGCCGACATCGAGTGCACCGCCATGTCGACCAGCGCCGAGGCGGTGTAGCGCACGGTCTCGTAGCCCTGGTTGAACTTGCGCGCGGCGTGCAGCTTCTCCACCAGTGCATCGGGAATCGGCTCGCCGGTGCGGTGGTGCCGCGCATGCTTCTTCAGCACCGAGGGCTCGGTGAGCCAGTGCTCGAACAGCTGCGAAGGCAGCTCCACGAAATCGCGCAGCACGTTGGTGCCCGATAGGCGCTCGTAGGTGACGCTGGACAGCAGGCCGTGCAGGCCGTGTCCGAACTCGTGGAACAGCGTGCGCGCGTCGTCGAAGCTCAGCAGCGTGGGCTCGCCCGGCGCGCCCTTGGCGAAGTTGTTGTTGTTCACCACGATGGGCGACACCGCGCCCCCGCCCAGCACGTTGCGGGTCTGCTGGCGGTAGCTGCTCATCCACGCGCCGCTGCGCTTGCTCGGGCGCGCGAAGTTGTCGTGCAGGAACACGCCGACGTGCGCGCCGTCGCGGTCGCGCACCTCGTAGACCTTCACGTCCGGGTGGTAGGCCTGCACCTGCGGCCGCGGCACGAACTCGATGCCGAACAGCCGCTGCGCGCAGTCGAACACCGCCTCGACCATGCGCTCGAGCGGGAAGTAGGCCTTGACCTCGGCCTCGTCCAGGTCGTAGCGCAGCGCGCGCACCTTCTCGGCGTAGTAGCGCCAGTCCCAGGCCTCGACGGCGAAGCTCTCGCCGCGCGACAGCACCAGCGCCTGCAGGGCCGCGCGCTCCTCCTCGGCGCGCGGCACGGCGCGCGTCCAGACCTGGTCGAGCAGCTGGTTCACCGCGTCGCGCGTGCCGGCCATGGTGTCGGCCAGCGCGTAGTCGGCATAGCAGGAATAGCCGTGCGCGCGCGCCTGCTCCTGGCGCAGCGCGAGGATCTCGCGCGCCACCGGCCGGTTGTCGTGCGCGCCGTCGTGCTCGCCGCGGCTCGTCCAGGCCCGCCAGGCCTGCTCGCGCAGGTCGCGCCGGTCGGAGAAGGTGAGGAAGGGCACGATCAGCGAGCGCGACAGCGTGATCACGTGCGCATCCGCGATGCCGCGGTCGGCAGCCGCCTGGCGTGCCGCCGCACGCACGAAGCCGGGCAGGCCGGCGAGCTCGTCCTCGGTGCGCAGCACCAGGCGGAAGGCCGCCTCGTCGGCCAGCACGTTCTGGCCGAAGCGCGTGGTCAGCTCGGCCAGCCGCTCGGTGATCTCGGCGTAGCGCTTGCGCACCTCGCCGGTCAGGCACGCGCCGGAGCGCACGAAGTCGAAGTGCATGCGCTCGAGCAGGCGCAGCTGTTCCGGCGCGAGGCCGAGCGTGTCGCGCCGCGCGTGCAGCGCGTCGATGCGCTCGAACAGTCCGCGGTGCATGTAGATCGCGTTGTGGTGCGCGGCCAGCACCGGCGCCAGCGTCCGTTCGGCCTGCTGCAGCGCGGGCGAGGTCTCGCTCGACGTGAGGTTGTGGAACACCCCGTCGATGCGCCAGAACAGCCGGCCGCTGCGGTCCAGCGCCGCCACGGTGTTCTCGAAGCTGGGCGCCTCGGACTGCGACGCGATGGCGTCGATCTCGGCCAGGTGCGCCGCGCGCGCCGCCTCGTAGGCGGGCACGAAATGCTCGGGGCGGATGCGATCGAACGGCGGCAGGCCGAAGGGGGTGTCCCAGGGCTGCAGCAGCGGGTTGCCGGAGTCGGTCGTCATGGGCTTCTCGTGTGGCGGAGAAGCCGGATTCTAGAAGTGGGGCCGTTCCTGCGATGTCCCCAGGGCCGTGCCGCGCGGCGAGGCGAAACGCTGCGCGGCGACCTGGTAGAAGGCGATGCCCTCTTCCAGCGCAGCGCGCTGCCGGGCCGCATCCGACGCCCGCCCGTCCAGTTCGGTCACGCGGCTGGCGCGCCGCGGCCGCAACTCCACCTGCTCGCCTTCGCCGACGAAGCCCACGGTCTGGTAGTTCGCCATGAACAGCGACGGCGGCACGTCGGCGTCGTGCAGCAGGTCGCGCCCGAAGAACTCGGAGACGTAGGGCAGCTCGAGCAGGCCGAGCAGCGTCGGCGCGACGTCGATCTGCGAGGCGAGCGCGTCGATGCGGCGCGGCGCCACCAGGCCCGGCGCCCACACCACCATCGGGATGTGGAAGCGCTCCATCGGCAGGTCGCTGCGGCCGCGCGCGATCGAGGTGTGGTCGGCCACGAACACGAACACCGTCCGGCCGAACCAGGACCGCGCGCGCGCCTTCTCGACGAACCGGCCGATCGCGTGGTCGGTGTACTTGACGGCACCTTCGCGCCCCGTCCCGGAGGGGATGTCGATGCGTCCCTCCGGGTAGGTGAAGGGGCGGTGGTTGGAGGTGGTCATCACGTGCGCGAACACCTTGCCGCCCGCGGAGGCGCGCGCGTCGATCTCGCGCAGCGCGAGGTCGAACAGGTCCTCGTCGGCCACGCCCCAGATGTTCTCGTGGTGGATGTCCTTCTTGTCGATCGCGGTGCGGTCGATCACGGTGTAGCCGTTGCCTCCGAAGAAGCTGGCCATGTTGTCGAAGTAGCTGTAGCCGCCGTACAGATAGAGCGGTTCCCAGCCCTGCGACTTGAGCACGCCGCCGAGCGTGAACAGGCCGTGGTTGTCCGGGCGCATCGGCACGGCGTGGCCGGGCGTGGGCGGCACCGACAGCGTCAGCGCCTCCAGGCCGCGCACGGTGCGCGTGCCGGTGGCGTACATCTGCGTGAAGAACAGGCCCTCCCGCCCCAGTCGCTCGAGGTTGGGCGTGAGCCCGCGTGCGCCGCCCAGGCTCTCGACGAACTCGGCGCCCAGGCTCTCCCCCGACACCAGCACGAGGTTCAG
>JBFLYF010000295.1:0-3920 GCA_040756795.1 Pseudomonadota bacterium | reverse complement strand
TTCCTCGTGGAGCACGTCGCGCTCGACGTCGACATCCGCGCCGAGGATGCGATCGTAAGCGCGAAGCTGCGCATCCGCCGCGCAGGCCCCGGGCCCTTCGAGCTGGACGGCGAGGAGCTGGAGCTGCTGTCCCTGGCGCTCGACGGGGAGCAGGCCGGCTACGAGGTCACTCCCGAGAAGCTCACCATCGCCCCGGTTCCCGATGCGTTCACGCTCGAAACCGTGTCGCGCGTCGTGCCGCAGAAGAACACCAGGCTCGAGGGCCTGTACGCGGCGAAGAGCGGCTTCGTCACGCAGTGCGAGGCGCAGGGCTTCCGCCGCATCACCTGGTACGTCGACCGGCCGGACAACCTCGCCACCTTCACCACCACGATCCACGCCGACCGCGGGAAGTATCCGGTTCTGCTTTCGAACGGAAACCTGATCGAGAAAGGGAACGAGGACGGCGGGCGCCATTGGGCGCGCTTCGAGGACCCGTTCCCCAAGCCTTCCTATCTGTTTGCCCTGGTTGCCGCCGACCTTGAATTTCTAAGAGATGAATTTCAAACGAAAAGCGGAAAGACAAAACAGCTCTATATCTACGTCGAACCCGGGAGGCTGGACCAGGCGGGCTGGGCGATGCGGTGCCTGAAGCGCGCGATGCGCTGGGACGAGGAGCGCTTCGGCCTGGAGCTCGACCTGGACGAGTACAAGATCGTCGCGGTGGGCGACTTCAACTCCGGCGCCATGGAGAACAAGGGCCTCAACATCTTCAACGCCAAGTACATCCTGGCGCGGCCCGACATCGCGACCGACACCGACTACCTGAACATCGACCGCGTGGTGGCGCACGAGTACTTCCACAACTGGACCGGCAACCGCGTCACCTGCCGCGACTGGTTCCAGCTCTCGCTGAAAGAGGGCCTCACCGTGTTCCGCGACCAGGAATACGGCGCCGACACCTGGTCGCGCGCGGTGACGCGCATCCAGGAGGTGCGCGCGCTGCGCGCCGGGCAGTTCCCCGAGGACGCGGGCCCGATGGCGCACCCGGTGCGGCCGCAGTCCTACCAGGAGATCCGCAACTTCTACACCATGACCGTGTACGAGAAAGGCGCGGAGGTGGTGCGCATGCAGCACCGGCTCCTGGGCGAGCGCGCGTTCCAGGAGGGGATGAAGCTGTACCTGCGGCGCCACGACGGCGGCGCGGCGACCTGCGACGACTTCGTGCAGGCGATGCAGGACGCCTCGGGCATCGACCTCGCCCAGTTCAGGCGCTGGTACGACGTCGCGGGCACGCCGGTGCTGGATTGCTCCGGAAGCTTTTCCGATGGGGTTTTTTCATTGACCGTCCGCCAGTCGATGAATCCGCCCTTCCACATTCCGCTCGCGGTGAAGATCGGGCAGGAAGAAGAAATATTGTCGGTCCGAAAATCCGAAGAGCAATTCACCTTCAACGTAAAGGCAAAACCGGTTCCTTCCCTCCTGCGCGGCTTCTCGGCGCCGGTGATCCTGAAGTATCCCTACGGCGAGGCGGATCTGGCGCAGCTGCTCGCGCACGACGACGACCCGTTCAACCGCTGGGAGGCCGCGCAGCGGCTCGCGGCCGGGATCATCCTGCGCGGATCCGGAGTGCCCGGGGATGCCTTCATCGCCTCGGTGCGGGAGCTGCTGAAGAGCGAGGACCGGGCCTTCGTCGCCGAATGCCTCGCGCTGCCCTCGGAGACCTTCCTCGCCGAGCAGATGGACCTGGTCGACCCGGATCGCCTGCATGAATCTCGCAACAAGCTGCGAAGCGCTTTGGCGGGTTTTCTCAGGAACGATTTTCTTTCCTGCTATGAAAAGCTCCGCATCCGGTCGCCCTACTCGCCCGACCCGGAGTCGGCCGGCAAGCGCGCGCTGCGCAACCTGCTGCTCGGCTATCTCGCCGAGATCGAAGGGCCGGGGCTCGCCTGGCGCCAGTTCCGCGAAGCCGACAACATGACCGATTCCATGGCCGCGCTCGGCTGCCTCGCGAACCTCGACTGCGCCGAGCGCGAGCAGGCGCTGGAGGCGTTCTACGCCAGGTGGAAGGACGACCCGCTGGTGATCGACAAGTGGCTCGCGGTGCAGGCCGGCTCGCGCCTGCCCGATACCCTGGCGCGCGTCAAGGCGCTCACCGCGCACCCGGCCTTCGACCTCAAGGTGCCGAACAAGGTGTACGCGCTGGTGCGCGTGTTCGCCGGCAACCACGTGCGCTTCCACGCCGCCGACGGCGCGGGCTACGCGTTCCTCGCCGACCAGGTGCTCGCGCTGGATGCGCTCAACCCGCAGGTCGCGGCGCGCATGGCGCGCGCGTTCGACCGCTGGAAGAGGTTCGATGCGCAAAGGCAGGCGAAATCCGGATTCCAGCTGGAACGCATCCGCGACGCCGCGGGACTGTCGCGCGACGTCGCCGAGATCGTCGGCAAGGCGCTCGCCTGAGGTGGGCACGCCGGGCGACAGCGCCGACACGACCGGCACGCTGCTGGTGCGCTCGGCGGCGGAGATCGAGGAATCGCTGGAAGCGATGCGCGCCGCGGGCGATACGCTCAACGCCAGCCTGGAGGAAGGCGAGCCGCTGTTCCTGTCGCGCCTGCTGCAGGTGGATCCGGTCGGGCGCACCATGACCATCGCCTTCAGCGGCGAGCGCGCGGCGAACCGCGCCCTGCTCGCTCGCGACTCGGTGATCATCACCTGCAATCACCAGGGGGTGCACTACGAGTTCATGGCGGCACGCCCGCACCAGGTCCAGCTCGCGGACGTGGCGGCGATCCGCTTCAGCCTCCCGACCGCGATGCTGGCGATGCGCCGCCGCGCCCACCCGCGCTTCGCGGTGCCGCCGCGCGTGCCGCTGAAATGCGTCGTGCAGTGGGGCCCCGTGTCGTTCGAGGCGCGCGTGGTGGACGTCAGCCGCAAGGGCGTCGGCACGATCGTCTACGACGCCGGCATCCGGCTCGAGCCAGGCACCCGGCTGCCGCGCGTGCGCATCGAGCATCCGCAACGCGCCGTGCTGGTGGGCCTGGAGGTGCGGCACTCGCGCCGCATCACGCTGCCCGACGGCCGCGCCGCGATGCGCGCCGGCTGCCGCCTGATCGGCGCGCATCACGACCTGGAGGACCTGATCCGCCTCTTCGTCACCGACCTCGAGGCAGGCGCGGGCGGCGGATGACCCCCGGCGGCCGGGAAGGCGCATAATCGCGCCGTGGATCCGGCCGTCCAGCTGTACTTCGCCACCGCCGCGTTCGTAGCGACGCATTTCGTCACCAGCACGCCGCTGCGCGCGGCGCTGATCCGCGTGCTGGGCGAGAAGGCGTACACCGGCGTGTACTCGCTGCTCGCGTTCGCCACGCTGGGCTGGATGGGCTGGGCCTACGCGCGCGCCGCCGACGAGCCCGCGCTTTGGGCGGGCTGGCGCGCGCTGCCCGCCTACATCATGCCGATCGCCTTCATCCTCGTCGCCTGCGGCCTGTTCTCGCGCAACCCTACGCTGGTCGGCGCCGACCGGCTGCTGAAGAGCAAGGAGCCCGCGCGCGGCATCATCCGCGTCACGCGCCACCCGATCATGTGGGGCTTCATGCTGTGGGCGCTCGCGCACCTGCTCGCGCGCGGCGACCTCAAGGGGCTGGTGTTCTTCGGCGGCCTGTTCGCCGTGGCGGGCCTGGGCACGCTGCTCATCGACCAGAGGAAGGCGGAGACGCTCGGCGAGGACTGGCAGCGCTTCGCGGCGGTGAGCTCGCACCTGCCGTTTGCGGCGATCGCGCAGGGGCGCAACCGCTTCGACGCCGCCGAGATCGGCTGGCGCAATCCCGCGATCGGGATCGCGCTCTACGCGCTCTTCCTCTGGATCCACCCCTGGCTGTTCGGCGCCCGGCCGTACTAATTCGGGGACGGAGCCCGATCTCCTGCGCGACCGGAGGGGCCGA
>JBFLYF010000294.1:0-3935 GCA_040756795.1 Pseudomonadota bacterium | reverse complement strand
CGAGCTCAGCTCCCGGCCCCCCCATGAATTCGCCGCGGCCGGCATCGGCCGCACGTTCCAGAACCTGCAGATCTTCTTCAACATGAGCGCGCTGGAGAACGTCATGGCGGGACGGTGGCTCCACGAGCGCTGCGGCTTCGGCGCGGCGCTCGCGCGCCTGCCGGCCGTCGCCAGGGCGGAGCGGCGCTGCCGCGACGCCGCCGCGCAGCTGCTCGAGCTGGTCGGCCTGGCGCGCTGGATCGACGCCGCGTCGGACGCCATGCCCTACGGGGCGCTCAAGCGCCTCGAAATCGCGCGCGCGCTCGCCGCCGAGCCGAGGCTGCTGCTGCTGGACGAGCCCGCGGCGGGCCTGAACGCCACCGAGACGCGCGAGATCGACGCGCTGATCCGCGCGCTCGTCGCGCGCGGCATCACGGTGGTGCTGGTGGAGCACAACATGAAGCTGGTGATGGAGGTCTCGCAGCACGTCGTCGTGCTCGATTACGGCCGCAAGCTCGCCGAGGGCGACCCGCGCGCGGTGAGCGCCGACCCGCGCGTCATCGAAGCCTATCTCGGAGCGGGAGCGGCCTGATGCTGCGCGTGCAGGGGCTGGAAGCGCGCTACGGCCGCATCCCGGCGCTCAAGGGGATCGACCTCGAGATCGCGACCGGCGAGCTGGTCGCCCTGGTCGGCGCCAACGGTGCCGGCAAGACGACGCTGTTGCGCGCGATTTCGGGGGTTACGCCTGCATCAGGAAAAATCCTCCTGGAAAGAGAAGATATCAGCGCAGCTCCTGCGGAAGAGCGCGTGCGCCTCGGCATCGTCCAGGTTCCCGAGGGGCGGCAGGTGTTCGGGCCGCTCGCCGTGGAGGACAACCTGCGCCTCGGCGCCTACCGGCGCGGGCGCGGGCGCATCGAGCGCTCGCTCGAGCGCGTCTACGGCATGTTCCCGGCGCTCGCCGAGCGGCGCTCGCACCCCGCCGGAACGCTTTCGGGCGGCCAGCAGCAGATGCTCGCCATCGGCCGGGCGCTCATGGCCGAGCCGCGGCTGCTGCTGCTCGATGAGCCGAGCATGGGCCTCGCGCCGCGCCTGGTGGCCGAGATCTTCGCCTGCGTCGAGGCGCTGCACGACGCGCACACCGCGGTGCTGCTGGTGGAGCAGAACGCGCGCGGCGCGCTCGCCATCGCCGACCGCGGCTACGTGCTGGAGACCGGGCGCATCGTGCTGCAGGGCAGCGGCGCGGAGCTGCTCGCGGACGCGAGCGTGCGCTCGGCCTATCTCGGCCTTTAATCTGGATCAAGTCCGGTGGCGGGCCGCCGTGCTCCGATAGCGCGATGAAATCCACCCTCCAGGCCGGTGTGTCCGGCAAGCGCGAGCTGCGCGTAGAGCGCAGCAGCACGATCGACTTCATGGGCGAGGACGCGCGCGTCTACGCCACCCCGATGCTGGTGCGCGACATCGAGATCACCTGCCGCGAGCTGCTGCTCGCGCACCTCGACCCCGGCGAAGACTCCGTGGGAACGCGCGTCGAGATCGACCATCTCGCGCCCACGCTGCTCGGCATGAAGGTGACGATCGAGGCGAAAGTGGCCGAGCTGAAGGGCCGCGCGGTCACCTTCGAGGTGAGCGCGACGGACGGGATCGACGCCATCTGCCGCGGCCGGCACATGCGCTTCGTGGTGGACGTGGAGCAGACCCGGAAGCGCCTGAAGCAGAAGCAGTCGAAAGCCGCGTGAAGCGCGTCGCCACCTACTGCTACCAGTGCGTCGCCGGGCCGGACCTGCTGACGGCGAACGTCTGCGACGGCGTCGCGACCGCGATCGAGCCGAACTACGCCGCCGCCGCGGTGCACCCGGGCGGCGGCAAGGTCTGCGTCAAGGCCTACGGGCTGGTGCAGAAGACCTACCACCCGGCGCGCGTGCTGCATCCCATGAAGCGCACCAACCCGAAGAAGGGCCGCAACGAGGACCCGGGGTTCGTGCGCATCACCTGGGACGAGGCCTTCGATCTCATCGTGAGGAAGCTGCTCTCGATCCGGACCCGCGGCCTCATCGACGAGTCGGGCTACCCGCGCGTCGCGGCGAGCTTCGGCGGCGGCGGCACGCCGCAGTCCTACATGGGGAGCTTCCCGGCGTTTCTCGCCGCCTGGGGCCCGGTCGACATGGGCTTCGGCTCCGGCCAGGGCGTGAAGTGCTACCACTCCGAGCACCTCTACGGCGAGTTCTGGCACCGCGGCTTCACGGTCTCGCCCGATACGCCGCTCACCAACTACCTCATCTCCTGCGGCGCGAACGTCGAGGCTTCGGGCGGGGTGGCGGGCGTCTGGCGCCACGCCAACGCGCGCGGCCGCGGCATGAAGCGCGTGCAGGTCGAGCCGCACCTCTCGGTCACCGGCGCCTGCTCGGCGGAGTGGCTGCCGATCCGGCCCAAGACCGATGCCGCGTTCCTCTACGCGCTCATCCACGTGCTGCTGCACGAGGCGCCGCGCGGCCGGCTCGACGCCGATTTCCTCCTGCAGCGCACCTCGTCGCCCTACCTCGTAGGCCCCAACGGCTACTACCTGCGCGAGCCGCCGAGCCGCAAGCCGATCGTGTCCGACCAGCTCGAGACCTTCTCGATGATCGACGCGATCGAGATCGGGCCCGACGGCCGCGTGCTCGCCGAGGGGCTGCTCGAGGCCGAGACCGCGTTCGCGAAGCTGGTCGAGCACATGCAGCCCTACACGCCCGAGTGGGCGCAGGACATCTGCGACATCCCCGCGGCGACGATCCGCCGCATCGCGAACGAATATCTCGATGCGGCTTCTGTCGGTTCTTTCATTGAAATTGAAAATAAGAAACTTCCATTCAGGCCGGTCGCAATTAGTTTGGGCAAAACCGTCACCAACGGCTGGGGCGGCTACGAGTGCTGCTGGGCGCGCACCGTGCTCGCCGCGCTGGTGGGCGCGCTCGAGGTGCCGGGCGGCATCCTCGGCACCACGGTGCGCCTCAACCGCCCGATGTCGCAGCGCCACGAGAGCGTGCGCCCCGGCCCCGACGGCTTCATGGCCTACCCGTTCAATCCCACCGACCGCACGCACTGGAGCGCGCGGCCCAACATCCGCAACGCCTACCGCACCATGGTGCCGCTCGCCGCCGACGGCCCCTGGAGCCAGGCGCTCGGGCCCACGCACTTCTCGTGGCTGTTCCTGGACGGCACGCCGCCGGGGCTGCCGCCGGTGACGCTGCCCGAGCTGTGGTTCGTCTACCGCACCAACCCGGCGATCTCGTTCTGGGACACGCAGGCGCTCGGCGAGAAGATGGCGCGCTTTCCGTTCGTGGTCGCCTTCGCCTACACGCGCGACGAGACCAACCACTTCGCCGACGTGCTGCTGCCCGACGCCACCGACCTGGAGAGCCTGCAGCTGATCCGCATCGGCGGCTCGAAGTACATCGAGCAGTTCTGGGACCACGAGGGCTTCGCGCTGCGCCAGCCCGCGGTCGCGCCGCGCGGCGAGGCGCGCGATTTCACCGAGATCGCGACCGAGCTCGCCGAGCGCACGGGGCTGCTCGAGCCCTACAACGCCGCGATCAACAAGGGCAATCTCGGGGTTCCACTCGGGAATTTTTCCCTGAAAAGCGAAAGAGCCTATACCTCCGAGGAGATCTGGGATCGCGTCTGCAGGGCGGCGAGCGCGGAGCTCACGGACGGCGCCGAGAGCCACGGCCTGGACTGGTGGAAGGAGCACGGCTACGCCACGCGCCCCTTCCCGCGCACCGCCTGGTACCTCGCCCCTACGCTCGAGGCGCAGGGGCTGCGCTTCGAGCTGCCCTACCAGGAGCGCCTGCTGCGCGTCGGGCGCGAGCTCGCCGAGCGCCTGCACGGCCAGGGCATGCGCTGGTGGGACCGCCAGCTGGAGGAATACCAGGCGCTGCCGGCGTGGAAGGACTTCCCCGGCGAGTGGGAGCGCGCGCTCG
>JBFLYF010000293.1:0-3962 GCA_040756795.1 Pseudomonadota bacterium | reverse complement strand
GTGGCGCCCGCCGCGCAGGGCCGCGGCCTCGGCGCCGAGCTCGGCAGGGCGCTGGAAGCCGAGGCGCGGCGCCGCGGCGTGAAGGAGCTGCGTACCGTCGCGAGCTGGCGCCAGCACTCGGTGCTGCGCGACCTCGACCACGCCGGCTGGACGCTCGACCGCGCGCAGGTCTTCGACTGCGCGCTCGGCGACGCTACGCTCGGCGGGCCGCGCGAGGCGCCGGTCGACGCCCGGCGGCTCTCGCCCGGCGATGCCAACGATTACAGCGTGCCGCAGGCCGGAAGAGACGACGTCCTCGCCCGCGATATCGCCGACGTAGGGGTGCTGCGCCAGGACGACCTGGAAGGCATTGCGCGCATCGACCGGCGGCTCACCGGGAACGACCGCAGCGCGTACCTCAGCCATGCGCTCGCCGAGGCGCTGACCGATTCCGCGGTGCGCGTCTCGCTCGCCGCGCGCGCCGACGGCGGCCTCGCCGGCTTCCTCATGGCGCGCGTCGACCTCGGCGACTACGGCCGCACCGACCCGGTCGCGGTGCTCGACACCATCGGCGTAGACCCCCTGCGCGCCGGCCAGGGCTACGGCCGCGCGCTGCTCTCGCAGCTCTTCGTCAACCTGCAGGCGCTCGGCGTCGAGCGCATCGAAACCGTGGTCGCGCCGGGCGAGTTCGGCCTGCTGCGCTTCATCCACCTCGCCGGCCTGCGGCCCGCCGAGCGGCTGTCGTTCGTCAAGCGGCTCTAGCGAGCGGCACGAGCTTCGATCGCAGCAGGGCGCGGTCGCGCGTGACGGAGAGCAGGACGTGGGTATCAGCGTTCTGCATTCCAGCGCACGCCGGTGGACACGATGTCGCCCTTGATCCTGATCTTGCCCTTGAGTGAGCCGATCAGGCGCGCCGAATCGGCGCTGAGGGGGACCAGCTTGGCCACCGGCCTGCCGCGCTTGGTGATCACGATTCCGTCCTTGTCCAGCCGGTCGATGAGCGCCAGGCACTGCTTCTTGAATTTCGCTGCCGCCATCCGTTTCATGGGGACATCATACGACCAGTCACGACAAGTCAGCATGTAAACGCCAACGCTTCGACCTGCAGGAGCGGTCTTGCGGCCTCGGCCGAGCGCTGCCGCAAGCCGCTCTCCACTCTCTCAGGGCGCGATGTAGGCGTAGCCCTGCTGCTGGTAGGCGCCGAGCGCGATCCAGCCGTTGGGCACGAGCTTCACTTCCTGCATCAGGTTCGCCGGATTGAGCTTGCGGTCGGCGAGCGGCAGGTTGCACTGCTCCAGCCCCTGCACCCCGGGCGCCTTGTGCATCTCGCGCAGCTTCGCGGCGACCTTGAGCGCGTCGGCGCGCTCCTTCTCCTTCACCGCCGCGAGGTTGGTCTGCGTGAAGTACGAGGCGTTGCCGCGGAACGTCATCACGATCTTCGGCGTCACGCCGCTCGCGATCAGCTGCTTGCGCGTGAGGTCCACGTTGTCGAGCTTTTTCAGCAGCACGACAGGATTGCCGTCGGTGAAGTCGAAGGCGAGCTTCATCTCCTTCGCGCCCCCCGTGCTCTGCGCGCCGTTGGTCGCACAGCCGGCGATCGCCAGCGCCGTTGCTGCAGCAGCAAGAATCCGGATGCTCATGCGGTCCTCCCCCAGGAATTGAGGCGCCTAGAGTACACTGCTTTAGCTAAATATGCCGCGCTCTGAACAGCGTGCGGTGCGTTCCTGTTCTGTGGAACACGATCCGGGTACGAGTGGCGCGGTAGATCAGCAGCCAGTCGGCGTCGACATGGCACTCGGTGAATCCGCTGTAGCTGCCCTCGAGGGCATGCTCCCTGAAGGCTTCGGGCAGCGGTGTGCCCCGCTGCAGCAATTCGAAGACGTACTCCAGGGTTTCGTAATCGAGAACGTGAGGGGAGAGTCGTCTCTTGAGGCGGCGGAAATCACGCTCGAAGCGCCGCGTGAAGACGATTTCCTTCACAGACGCTTGAGATGCTCTACGGCGCCTCTAGCGGTGGTAAATCGACGGACCTTGCCTTCCCGTTCCTCGCGCCGCGATTCCTTCAAGGCGCGGCGCGCCGCAGCATTCAACTCATAGCCGCGCGTCGCGATCTCCAGCGCACGGCGTACCGCGGACGCGGCATCGCGTTGCCCAGTGGTGGCTTGGGCACGCTTCAGCAGTGCCTCAGGGATGCGGACGGTTACCGTGGTCACGACGCTCTCCTATGAGAGCTTGCATTCTACGCGTCCACGGCGACGTAGGTGAAATAGGCGCAGGCTGCAGAGCGTGGCACTTCGCCCGTCTTCTTCACGACCACGGCCGCTATGACGCCGACCATGCTTAGCGTGCGTAGTAACAGACATCGCGCCCGGCGAATTCGGCTTGGTGTGCTTCATCCACCTCGCCGGCCTGCGGCCTGCCGAGCAGCTGTCGTTCGTCAAGCGGCTCTGGCCCGTAACCACCGCGCCTCACTGGCGCCCAGCTTGTGCCTTTGTAAAACTCCAAAGTCTGTGCGACAGGGAGAAATCAATGCGCCGCAATTCGTTGCGGCGGTTCTTAGGAAAAGGTTGTGAATGACCCTTCAACACGGTCCAAATATTCATTTCTCATGTTCATGAACTAGGCAGGACCAAATCGACATGCCAGTATTGTTCAAGGAGGGGGTTGAGGCATGTCCAAGTACGCGTCGCTGACTAAGTATTTGCTGAGCCGTCCACAGGGACAGTCGATAACGTTGTCTTTTGGTGAGTTGGAGAAAATTCTCGGCTTCTCGCTACCCAAGAGTGCCTGGGAGCACAGGCCTTAGTGGGGAAATCATGAAAGGAATCCGCAAGCCCGGTCTTGGCTAGTGGCGGGCTTCGCGGTCGAGAACGTCAACCTTAACTCCGGAACGGTGAGGTTTCTTAGAACTGCCAAAGCACCTAGTAGGCCAAGCGACACCCATAAGGCCAAGCCAATCGCTCAATTGCGAGCCAGCCTTTCAGCCGACGACGAAGGCTGTCACCTCGACCTGAACGAGCTTAGGCAAGCCATAGGAGAGGTAGGTCGCATAGCGGGTTGCGAACTAAAGGACGCCGAGCTTTCTTGGTCTCCGGCACCACACGAAAAACCAAGCGCTTTGCCTTCCGGTAAACAGGCCGTTTATTGCTTCTTCTTGGGCAACCAGGCGCCAAAGATTGGCAAAGCGGGGCCGAACAGTGGTCCCAGGTACACGATGCAGCACTACTACTGCAAAGCGCCTAGCACTTTGGCAAAGTCGATTCTCAAGTCTAAGGATCAGGTAGCAACGCTATTGAGGAGCGAGTTGCAGGATGGACTGCACACCACCGATGACGCTTCCATCGGTTCCTGGATCCAGAATCACACAGCTCGATTGAACATCCTTATACCAACCGACACTGGGCCGCACGCGCTGAGTCTAGTTGAAGTGTTTTGCCATTGCCGATTGAACCCGCTATTTGAGGGCTAGCAGATGTGGCGTCATCTGAAGCTTTTTGCCGCCGGCTTATTGGTAGGTTTTTGGATCTTTGTTTTTGTGCTCTGGTACTTCAAATAAGTGCGCCGTGTTTGTGACATCCTGCGGCGAGCGACGAGCTCTATTTGCGCGTTGTGCCATCTCAGGTATCGATTCCGCTGCGAATCGTTCTCAATTGTTGGGCGAACTGCGAGAGCATCACGCGATCTAGGTTGCGCTTTATATCCCCTTCGTAGTGTTCAAAAGTGATTGTGAGGATCGGTTTGCTTGCCTTTATCTGCCATGGTGTAGGCAGTCTAGCAATCCTTTGTCCCTGAACAGCGAGCTTTCTAGCAATACCCGCGACGAGGTCTGCCCCCTGTAGAGGGAGCACGAGATGATCACACGCGAAGCTTGGCATGTTGCCCAAAATGTCGCGCTTCTCTGCCGGTGAGGTTCTGTAGAGATACTCCCATGCACGAACGAGTGAAGCTTTATCCGATTCGTTCTCTTGGTCGAAGATCAGGTC
>JBFLYF010000292.1:0-3970 GCA_040756795.1 Pseudomonadota bacterium | reverse complement strand
CTCCTGCGAGCCGCGCCCCGGCCCCCGCCCCGCCCCCCCCTACCACCCCCCCCGCCAGGTGCCGCCCGGGCATGCGCGGCGGCTGATGAGCGTGGTGAAGGCGGGCACCCTGATCCTCGAGGACACGCGTGGGCTGCACCGGGCTCGCATGCCGGATCGCGGCTTTCGCGACCTCGGCTACGCGGTGTTCACCCCGCTGCGGCCTTTCTACCCGTACCGCAACTATGTGTTCCCACGCGCCGCGCTACGCGAACTGTCGCCGCTGCAGCGCGCGTTCGTCCCGGATTCCTGCCTTGGCTAGTCGCCGGCGCGCCGCCCGATCCAGCGCAGCCAGATCCCTTCGGGCCTAGCTGCGTAGTCCCAGATGGCGTTGTCCAGACGCTGCGCCAGGCGCTCGGCGCCGGCGGCAAGCGCGAGGCGAAACCCGGCCCGCGCGGCGAAGCCGGCAGCACGGTCGACGGTTCGCGCGTGCCGCCCGAACGCCTCGCAGGCGAGGGTCTCGAGCCCCGTTTGCTCGCAGACGCGACGCAATGCCGTCGGGGAGAAGAACAGGGAATGCGGAAACACGTCGGGCTTGAAGCGGTGGTCGGCGTTGGGGCTCTCGACGTAGAGGACACCGGCCGGGTCGAGGCGGCGCGCCGCGTCGGCGGCGAACGCGACCGGGTCAGCGACGTGCTCGAGTACTTGGTTTAGGCACACGATCTCGTAAGGCCCCGCCGCATCCTCGAGCCGTGCGAAACCGCGGCCCGCAGGGCCACCGGCGCTCGCGGCGAGCTCCCGAAGGCGCGGGTCGGGCTCCACGAAATCATAGGCGACGACCCGGGCGCCGGCGATGCGCCGCAGTGCGCTCCCGAGCCAGCCCTCGCCGGCGCCGACATCGAGCACCCGTAGCTCGAACGCGGGCGGCGCGCGATCGGCGAGGAAGCGCGCGCGATGCTCGCACTGGTTGCGCGCGTGCAGCGATTGGCCGGCTCCGCCAGTCCCTCCCCAGTAGCCGCCGCCGTGATAGAACGCGTCGAGCTGCGCCTGGGTGGCGCGCGGCTCGGCCACGCCCATGCCGCAGCCGTGGCACACGGCGATGGCGGTGAACGCGGGGCCATCGTAATGCCGGCCTGCGCGGGGGTAGGGCACGTGCTCGAACGCCGTGCCGCCGCAGGCGGGGCAGGCTGTCATTCCGTGCCCGGCGTGCGGTCTGCCTGGTTACGCATCCGCAGCACGCGTGCCGGGGCGCCCGCAGCCACGGCAAACGCGGGGATTTCTCCCGTGACCACAGAGCCCGCACCGATAACCGCATGCGCGCCGATGCGCGCGCCTTGGACGACCACGACATTCGCCGCGATCCATACGTCGCTGCCGATAACGATCTCGCCGGCGGCGTGCCCCTGCTCCCGGATCGGCGTGTCGGTGCGCGCGAACGAGTGGTCAGCGGCACGGATGACCACATTCGGCCCGACGATCACCTTGTCCCCGATTGTGATCCGGCCGCCGCAGTCGGCGATCAGTCGCACGTTGCCGTTGGCGCCGAAGTCGTCGCCGATCGCGATCCTGCCACCCTCGCAGGCGCGCAACACGAAGCCGCGGTCTAGGTAGATCCGGTCGCCGAGGTGGACGTTCTCCGGGCAGGCAATCTCTGCGTGCTCGCCAATCGAGAGGGTCGGGCCGCAGGCCGCGAAGCGTGCGCGGTAGTAGAGCCGCCGCAGCAGCCGGCCGCGGCGGCCGGGCAGGGCGCCGAGCAGTCCCTCGAGCACGCTTCTCGCCTCGGCCAGGGGCATGGCACCGATGTTACCTTGCGCGAGGCTGGAGGAACGGTCTCTCGAACAGGGTGAAAAAGCCGCGCGCAAGGACGACAAGCAGCGCTGCGATTGCGCCGTACGCCAGGGCGTTCAGCGCGAGCGCGTCGCGCGTCGGTGGCAGGAGTAGCGCGGCGACGCGCAGTACCGGGTAGTGGAGCAAGTAGATCGAGTAGCTGAACAGGCCGATCGCCGCCAGCCGGTGCTCCCAGCCCGTCGGTCGCGCCGACGCCGCGAGCAGGTAGGTCGACACGATAAGGGCGATCGCCGCCGACCACAGAAGGTTCGGAGCGATGCCAGTCGCCACCTGAATCGCGAGCGCGGCGATGAAGCACGCCGCCACAGCAATTCCCACGCCGGGTCCGAAGACACGCACTGGTTCGCCCCGTCGCGCACGAAACCAGAACTCGGCGATGACACAACCCATGATCCACTCCGGCCAACGCACCAGGATCGAGTCAAGCACGAGGCGCTGCGCCGCAGCGTCGCCGCCAGCGAGGACCCAGGCCGAGAGCGCGAGCGAAGCGAGGATGCTGAGCGCCAGCGTGCGTGCCGGGCCGAAAGCGCGGAAAGCGGCGAGCACGGCCGGGTAGGCGAGGTAGAAATGCGCCTCGATCGCCATGGTGTAGAGCGGTGCGTTGTAGCCGCCGAATGTCTCGATCGAAAGCGTGTGCGTGAAGCTGAGGTAGCGCAGCGTCTGCTCCACCCAGCGGGCGGCGTAGACGGAGAGCTCCACGGCGCCGTACCGTTCGACGCGGATCCACTCGGCGAGCGCGAGGCAGCCGAGCGAGAAAGCGATCGCCGCGGCGTAGGCTGGATAGATGCGCCAGAAGCGCCGTTTAGCGTAGGCGCCGTAGGAAAACGCGCCGCCACGCTCGCGCAGCGCCAGGTACGAGGCGTGGATGCACAGTCCGCTCAGCACGAAGAATAGGTTCAGTCCCAGGAAGCCGAGCGTGAGCGGGCTGCTTGCTAGGCCGAGCCAGGTGTCGCGCAGCCGCAGGCGCTCACCGGGCGCGAGCTCGCCGCCGACGCCGAGGTACCACGCATTCTGCGCATGGAAAAGAAGCACGGCGAGCGCGGCCACGGCGCGCAACACGTCGATGCGCACATCGCGGCCCACGCTGGTTTGGCTGGATGAAGGCATTGCCTAATCTAGAATAGCGGCTCCGATACGCGAAGGAAAACGGTGGCGAGCAGAACGACAGCAATCGTGTGGTACTTCTTTCGCAGGCACCAGGCGATGTTCGCCGGACTGGGCGTGCTCGGACTCACGGTCGGGGTGCTCGAGGCGGTCAACTTGGGCGCGTTCTTTCCGATTCTGTATGCGCTGCTTGGCACGGATGCCGGCCAGGCGCCAAGCCGCGGCCAGGCGGTCGTGATCGAAGGCATACGCCGCATTCTCACATTGGTGCCGGTCGCGGAGCCGTTCCTCGCCGCCTGCACGCTGCTCGTCGCCCTCACGGTGGTAAAGGCAGCGCTCGCGCTGCTGCATGAGTACCTTACCGCGAACACCACCGGGCGGTTGTTGCATGGCTACAGGCAGGAGCTGATCCAGCGGTTGTCGCGTGCGCCCCTGCAGACGATCGAGGACAGCCGGGTCGGTGCTCTGGTCCATGATCTGATTCAACCGCCGATCATGCTCGCGCGGCTGCTATATACGCTGCCGCGGCTCATTATCGATCTATTGCGCGTGGTGTTCGTGCTCGGACTGCTGGTCTACGTGGAACCAGCGGTGAGTATAGGTCTTGCGGCGTTCGCGGTCGCACTGTACCTCGCGATGTCGCGAAGGCTCTCGGTGTATCTCTACCAGCTTGGGCTGCAGCGCCGGCATGTCGAGCTGGACATGAACAACGCCGCCAACGAATGGCTGCACGGCATCCGCTACATACGAATCGGAGGCGCCGATGGGCATTGGCTTCGTTCCTTCGCGCGAGCGAGCCGAACGGCGCAGTCGACCTATATCAGAAGTTTCTTCCTGCTTTCCTCCCCTCGCCACCTGTTCGAGCTGGCCGGGTTTCTTCTCCTCATCGCTGGCCTGATGCTCGCCTACCGCTTCGACCCCGTGGACTTCAAGGGGCACGTCGTGGTGTTCGGTATCTTCGCCGTGGGTCTGGTTCGCATTCTGCCGTCGGTAGCTGCGCTGGTTCGGGGTCCGCTCGACATCCGGAACACGATTCCCG
>JBFLYF010000291.1:0-3981 GCA_040756795.1 Pseudomonadota bacterium | reverse complement strand
GCAGCCCGACCAGTTGCCCGCCGCCGCGGCGCCCGCCTCGAGCGCCATGCGGATGCCGTCGCCGGTGTTGAAGCGCGTGCCGCGCACCTTGGCGAGCTCCCAGCCCGGCCCGAGGTAGCGCACGCGCCACTCCGGGTTCGCCTGGAAGCCTCCGGCGGCGAGCACAACCGCCTTCGCTTTGACTTCCAGGGTCTTGCCTTCCCGCTTCACCCGAACCCCGTGGACACCAAGATCATCCGAAATCAAACCCAAAGCCCTCGCCCGATACCAGATCTCGATTCCGCTCTTGCGCGCCGCCTGGGCGAGCGAATCGACCAGCCCCGGCCCGCCGCCCACCGCCTCCACCGTCAGCCCGCCCCAGAACCTGAAACGGCCGCCGATGTTGAACGCCTGGCGTCCCCAGGCCGCGGTGAAGCGCTGGCCTTTCGAGCGCATCCACTCGAGCGTGGGAAGGCTGCGTTTCACCAGGATCTCGGTCAGGTCCGGATCGCAGCGAAATTCGGTGACGCGCGCCATGTCGTCGAGGAACTGCGCTTCGGTGTAGGTGCCGAAGTCGGTGCGCGCGATCTCCTCCGGCGTGAGGTCGGGGATCAGGCGCTTCAGGTCCTCGACGCCGTTGTAGGCGCAGCGAAACAGCCCCGCGGTGAAGCGCGAGTTGCCGCCGGACTCCTGCTCGGGGGCCCGCTCCAGGACGAGAATTTTCTTCTTGAATTCGGAAGCGGACAGAGCCGCGCAAAGCGCCGCGTTGCCGCCGCCCACCACTACGACGTCATATTGCATCGACACGCCTAGCGGACATGCCTTTTCCCGAAGATCGGCTCCTTGTGGGGAATCGGCGGCAGCGCCCAGGCGCCGGTGCCCGGCGGCCGGATGTCCGCGTCCACGTGCACGTCGATCAGGCAGGGTTTGCCGAGCTTCACCGCGTGCTCGAGCGCGCCCTTGAAGTCCTGCGACTTCGTCACGGTGAGCCCCTCCACGCCGGAAGCGCGCGCCCATGCCGCGAAGTCCGGGTTATAGGGCCTGCGCTCGGTTCCCTGGTAGAACGCCGTGCCGTGCTCGCGGCCCTCGAAGTAGGCGTACTGCAGGTCGCGGATCGCCGCCCAGGCGAAGTTGTTCCACACCACCCACACCGCGGGGATGTCGTACTCGACGGCAGTGCACAGCACGTGCGGCACCATCGTGAAGCCGCCGTCGCCGCAGATCGAGACGCACGGCCGGTCGGGCGCGGCGAGCTTCGCGCCGAGGATCGAGCTCGGCCCGAAGCCCATTCCCGAGTAGCCCCAGGTGTTGAGCATGGTCTGCGGGCGGCGCGCCTCCCAGAACTGCATGAACCAGTTGTGATGGATGCCCGAATCGAGCGAGATGATGGCGTCGTCGGGCAGCACCGCGCGGCAGTCGGCGACGATGCGCTCGGGGCGGATCGGCGAAGCGTGCGCCTCGAAGTTGGGCCGTATGTAAGCCTCCCATTCCTTGCGCCACGCCGCGATTTCCGCGTGCCAGGGGCTCAGTCTCTCTGCATCGAATTTCCGGCTGGCGCACTCCTGCAGCAATTGCCTGAGGAACGTCCGCGCGTCGGCGAGGATGCCGATGTCGGGCACGTAGTTGCGGCCGATCTCGGCATGGTCGACGTCTACGTGCACCAGCTTCGCGGCCGGGATGTTCCAGGAGTAGCCCGGCATCCAGGACGACGAGGAGCGGTCGTCGAAGCGCGCGCCGATCGCGATCACGAGATCGGTGAAGCGCCCGGCCTGGTTCGCCGGGTAGGCGCCGTTGCGCCCGATGAAGCCGAGTGACAGCGGGTCGCGCATGTCGAGGCAGCCCATGCCGTTCGGCGAGCTGATCACCGGCACGCGGTAGCGCGCGGCGAGCTCGGTCAGCTCCCTGCCCGCTTCCGACAGCGTCACGCCGTGGCCGATGAAGAGCACCGGCCGGCGCGAGGCCAGCAGCAGGTCGGCCACCGCCCTGACGTCCTCGGGCGAGGCGCCGCTGCGCCGCTTGTCCAGGCCGTCCCAGGCGGGCTCGAGCGCTGCGTTGCCGGCTTCTTCCTGGAAGAGGTTGAACGGGATGTCTACGTTCACCGGCCCCGGCCGGCCGCTCGTCATGGTGGTGACGGCCTGGCGCAGCATGAGCGGCAGCATGTCCACGCGCGAGGGCTGGAAGCTTCGCTTCACCACCGGCCGCACCACGTTCGGGTAGTCGGCCTGGTTGTGGCGATTGAGCTCCTGGAACGGGCCGCGGTTGAACTGCGAGGTGGGCACGTTGGCGGTGATCGCGAGCAGAGCGGAGGAGTCGGTCTGCGCCACCGCGAGCGCCATGATCAGGTTCGCCGAGCCCGGCCCGGTGGAGGTGAGCGTCGCCACCGGCTGGTGGCTGACGCGGAAGTAGCCGTCGGCCATGTGGCCCGCGGTCTGCTCGTGGCGCGGCGAGACGAGCTTCACCTTGTCGCGCACGCGGTACAGCGGATCGAGCAGGCCGACGTTGCCGTGGCCGCAGATGCCGAAGACGTACGGGATTTTCTCCCGCACCAGGAACTCGGCGATCAGGTCGCCGCCCTTCCTCGTCGCCGTTGCGGGCGTTTTCCCGCCCGCTACCGCGAAACCCCTGTCGGTGGGCTTGTTCATCTTGGATGGCCTTTCATCGTATCAAAAGCCAGGCAAACAGCCCCGCGGCGCTGCGTGTCAGCGCGACGCTCACCACGTAGGCGGCCGAGGCCAGCGCCAGCGCGAAGCACGCGACCCGCACGCCTTTGGTCCGGCCGCGCCGCAGCGCGAGCATGCCGAAGCCGATGTAGGCGGCGAGGCCGATCACTTTCGCCGTGAGCCAGCCATGCACGAAGGGATACTGCTGCAGCATCCACGAGAGCCATGCCGCGCTCGCGAGCAGCAGCGTGTCCACCACGTGCGGCGCGATCCGCACCCAGCGCGCGGCGAGCAGCGGCGAGTCCACGAGCATCAGCGCGCCGCGCGCGGCGAACCCCGCGAGGCTGAGCGCCACGCAGGCGACGTGCAGCAGCTTGACCAGGGGGTAGGCCTGCACCCCCCTATTGCAGCATAAGGCGCACCAGGTCGCGCACCGGCCGGATCTCGGCGCCGAAGGGCACCGCCTCGGAGCCGCGGAAGAACAGGCCGTGCTCGACGTCGCCGCGCAGCGCCGCGGCGAGGTGGTGGTCGATGCAGAACTGGCCCGCCTGCGCGAGGCCGTCCCTCAGCCCGCACTGCGCGAGGCAATCCCAGGCGAGCGTGCACTCGCGGCGCTTCTTCGCGCGGCGCTTGAGCACCTCCTCCTTCTCCAGGTACCTCGCGAGCCAGGGCGTGCGCACCGCGCGCGCGGGCAGGCCCGCCACGCTCATGAAGACGACGACGTCCTCGGGGCGCGCGCCGGCGAGCACGCGCTTGAAGCTCGGGTGCGCGTCGCCCTCCTCGGCGACCGCGAACGGCGTGCCGAGCTGCACCGCCGCCGCCCCCGCGGCGAGCGCCGCCGCGGCGCGCGCGGGCGAATTGATGCCGCCCGCGGCGACGAGCGGCACGCGATCGGCGTCCAGCCCCGCGTCGTGCAGCGCGCGCCGGATCCCGGGCAGCACGCGCTCGAAGTCGAAGCGCGCGTCGGCGACCTCGTCGATGCGGGTGGCGCCCAGGTGCCCGCCGGCGTAGCGCGGGTGCTCGACCACGATCGCGTCGGGGGCGCGACCGCGCCGCAGCCAGCGCCGCACGATGAGCGAGGCGGCGCGCGCTTCCGACACGATCGGCACCAGCGCCACGCGCGGGTAGTCGCGCGCGAGCTCCGGCAGGTCGAGCGCGAGCCCGGCTCCCGCGACGATCGCATCGGCGCCCGCCGCGCAGGCGGTGCGCACGTAGTCGGCGTACTGCGAGACGGCGCGCATCACATTGACCGCGATCGCGCCGCGCCCACCCGCGATCTCGCGCGCCGCGCCAAGCTCGCGCGCGAGCGCGGCGAGGTTCGCCTGCTCGATCGCGGCCTTGT
>JBFLYF010000290.1:0-3987 GCA_040756795.1 Pseudomonadota bacterium | reverse complement strand
GTGGGTCAGCAGCGCGGGGCGCCCGTCCAGCGGCGGCGCGAAGTTGCACACCAGGTGCGCCACCGGCGTCTGCAGGCCCGCGCCCGGGCGGGCCCAGCGCTCGCGCGTGCCGTCCATCCAGGCGCCCGGGCGCTTGCCGGGGCGGGCGTGCGGGTCGAGGTAGAACTGGCCCAGGAGCTCCGCCGGCGCGTCGCCGCTGGCCGCGGGACGCTCGATGCGGAAGAAGCGAACGCTGGGATGCCACAGCGGCGCCTCGTCGGGCCGGATGCGCACCTCGAACAGCGTCTCGACGATGCGGAACAGGCCGTCGAGCACGCGCTCCTGCACGAAGTACGGTTTGACCTCCTGGTCGCTGAAGGCGTAGCGCTTCTCCTTCAGGCGCTCGCTCGCGTAGGCCATGTCCCAGGCCTGCAACTCGTCGATGCCCAGCTCGTCGCGCGCGAACGTGCGCAGCTCGGCCAGGTCGCGCTGCGCGCCGGGGCGCGCGCGGGCGGCGAGGTCGCGCAGGAAATCGATCACCTGCTGCGGCGACTCGGCCATCTTGGGCACCAGCGAGACTTCGGCGTAGTTCGCCTTGCCGAGCAGTTGCGCCTCTTCCTGCCGCAGTGCGAGCAGCTCGCGCATCAGCGGGCCGTTGTCGAGCGCCGCCGGACCGAGCTCGCTCGCGCGTGTGACGTAGGCGGTGTAGAGCTTCTCGCGCAGCGCGCGGTCGTGCGCGTACTGCATCACCGGGAAGTAGCAGGGGAAGTGCAGCGTCAGCTTGCAGCCCTCCAGCCCCTCGGACTGCGCGGCGGCGCGGGCGGCCTGCACCACGTCGGCCGGCACGCCCGCGAGCTCGGCCTCGCTCGCGTAGTGGGCGAATCCGTCGGTGGCGTCCAGCACGTGCTCCGAGAAGCCGCGCGAGAGCTCGGCCTGGCGCTCCTGGATCTGCGCGAAGCGCTCGCGCGCCGGCCCCTGCAGCTCGGCGCCGGAGAGCACGAAGTCGCGCACCGCGTTGTCGAGCGCCTTGCGCCGCGCCGCGCCCAGCGCCTGGGCTGCGGGCGCGGCCAGCACCGCCTTGTACTTGGCGAACAGGCGCTCGTCCGCGCCCATGCGGGTGTGGAATTCGGTGACGCGCGGAAGATTTGCGGTGTAGGCGGCGCGCAGCTCGGGGGTGTCCATCACGGCATTGAGGTGCCGCACCAGGCCCCAGGCGCGGCCGAGACGCTCGGTGGCGGTGTCGAGCACGGCGGACAGCGCCTCGTACTCGGCCGGCACCGCGTCGCTCACCGCCTTCTCGAGCGCCGCGTCGGCCTCGGCGAGCAGCACGTCCACCGCCGGCGTCACGTGCTCGGGACGGATGCGGTCCCAGGCCGGCAGGGTGTCGAGCGACAGCAGCGGGTTGTCTTGCATGGGGTCGTCAGGCGTTGGGGACGGACAGGGCGCGCTCGGCGGCCTCGATCGTGTTGACCAGCAGCATCGCGCGCGTCATGGGGCCGACGCCGCCGGGCACCGGCGTGATCCAGCCGGCCACCGGCGCGACGCCGGCGAAGTCGACGTCGCCGCAGAGCTTGCCCTCGTCATTTCGGTTCATGCCGACGTCGATGATCACCGCACCGGGCTTGACCATGTCGGCGGTCAGGACGTTGCGCTTGCCCACGGCGGCCACCACGATGTCGGCCTGCCGGGTGTGGTGCGCGAGGTCGGGCGTCGCGCTGTGGCACACGGTGACGGTCGCGTTGGCCTGCAGCAGCATCATCGCCATGGGCTTGCCGACGATGTTGCTGCGGCCGATCACCACCGCGTGTTTGCCCTTCGGATCGCAGCCGATCGCCTCGAGCATCTTCATGCAGCCGTAGGGCGTGCAGGCCTTGAACCCGGGCCGGCCGATCATCAGCGCGCCGGCACTGGCGACGTGAAAGCCGTCCACGTCCTTGGCCGGCGAGATGGCCTCGATGACCTTGTTGGCGTCGATGTGCGCCGGCAGCGGCAGCTGCACCAGGATGCCGTGGATGTCCGGGTCCGCGTTCAGCGCGCGGATGCGCGCCAGCAGCTCGGCCTCGGGCAGGTCGGCCGGGTGGCGGTCGAGCACCGAGTGCATGCCCACGCTCTCGCAGTCCGCGACCTTGTGCTTCACGTAGACCTGCGATGCCGGGTTGTGGCCGACCAGGATCACCGCGAGGCCGGGGCGGTGGCCGCGCGCGGCCAGTGCCGCCACACGGTGCGCCACCTCGGCGCGGGTCTTCTTGGCCAGGGCGTTGCCGTCGATCAGGCGGGCGGTCATGAATGGGGATCCTTCAAAGAACAAAGGCCGCTTCGCAGCGGCCTCGGGGGAGCGGGTGAGCCTCAGGCCTTGGCGGCCTGCGCGCCGAGCGCGATCTTGAGCAGGTCGGCCACCGTGTTGGCGTTGAGCTTCTCCATGATGTTGGCGCGGTGCGCCTCCACCGTCTTGATGCTGATGCCCAGATCGTCGGCGATCTGCTTGTTCAGGCGCCCGGCGACGATGCGTTCGAGCACCTGCGCCTCGCGCGTGGTCAGGCGCGACAGCAGGGCGTCGCGGCTGGCGGCTTCCTGGTGCTGGCTGAAGGCGGCGCGCGCCTGCTCGAGCATGCGCTCGACCAGCGACAGCAGTTCCTCTTCCTTGAAGGGCTTCTCGATGAAGTCCATCGCGCCCTTCTTCATCGTCGTGACCGCCATCGGCACGTCGCCGTGGCCGGTGATGAAGACGATGGGCAGCGGGCTCTTGCGCTCGACCAGCCGGTCCTGCAGCTCGAGGCCGCTCATGCCGTCCATGCGGATGTCGGCGATAAGGCAGGCCACCTCGCGAGGATCGAAGCGCGACAGGAAGGACTCGGCCGAGTCGAAGCACTTGACGCGGTAGTCCTTGCCCTCGAGCAGCCACTGCAGCGAGTCGCGCACGGCCTCGTCGTCGTCGACGACGTAGACGGTGCCTTTCTTGGGAATCAGGCTCATGGGACGACGGGGGATTGAGGAGTCGCGGCCTTGGCCGTCGGTTCGGCGTCGCTGCGCGCGAGATCCACCGGCAGCGTGAACGAGAAACGGCAACCCACGACGGTGTCGCCATTGTAGAGGTTCTGCGCCCGGATCCGGCCGCGGTGACTCTCGATGATCGAGCGGCACAGCGACAGGCCGATGCCCAGGCCGTCGGTCTTGGTCGAGAAGAACGCCTCGTACATGCGCGCGATCACCTCCTCCTTCAGGCCGGGGCCGGAGTCCGTGACCGTGAACTCGATCACGCCCCCTTCCTCGGGGGTGTGGCGCGGCACCACGCGCAGCTCGATGTTGCGGCGCTTGGGCGGCAGGTTCGCGTTGTCGATCGCCTCGGCCGCGTTCTTCACGAGATTGAGCACCACCTGCTCGATGAGGATCGGGTCGACCATCAGCGTGGGCAGGCGCTGCGCGACGTAGGTCGACAGCGCGACGTTGCGCCGCCGCAGCTCGATGCCGGCGAGTTCGACCGCGTCCTCCACGATCTCGCGCGCCTGGGCCGGCTGGCGCTGCGGCTCGCTGCGCTTCACGAAGGCACGGATGCGGTGGATGATCTGCCCGGCGCGCTGCGCCTGGCGGGCGGTCTTCTCGAGCGCGGCGATCAGGTCGTCCTTGCTGATCTGGTCGTTGCGCACGCGGCTGACCATGCCGTTGCAGTAGTTGGTGATCGCGGTGAGCGGTTGGTTCAGCTCGTGCGCCACCGACGAGGCCATCTCGCCCATCGTGACGAGGCGGCTCGTCACCTGTGCCTTCTCGGCCTGGTGCGCGGCCAGGTTCTCGGCGTGCCGGCGCGCGGTGATGTCGGTGGCGATCAGCATCTGCGCGAGGCGTCCGTCGGTCCACTGCAGGTAGCGCGTGCGCACGTCGAACCACTTCTGCAGCGGCTCGATGAACACCTCGCGAGAGTCGGAGCTGGCCTCGGTCAGCTCCGCGGTGGGCAGGCCGCCGAGCGACTCGATGGCGTCGCCGAACTCGCTGTTCTCGAAGGGCGAGGGTTCC
>JBFLYF010000029.1:0-15920 GCA_040756795.1 Pseudomonadota bacterium | reverse complement strand
CGCCGCGGCGGATCGCCTGCTCGCAGGCTTCGCGCGGCAGCGGCAGCGCGCCCGAGCCCGCCATGGCGCCGAAGAGCACCGCATTGATCACGGTGCCGCTCTCCTGCGCGAGCGCGCGCATGTCGAAAAGCACGGCGCGCCTTGCGAGCGCGCGCGCGGCCTCGAGGGCTCGCTCGCTGTCGAAGCGGCCGTCGGCCATCTGCATCTTCTCCGCGGTGGCGTAGATGCGGTGCGTGCTCGCGATCAGCGTGGTGCGCTCGGGCGAGACGTAGCCGTTCAGCATCGCGCGCCCGGCCTCGACGAGCTCCGAGGCGATCATCAGGTCGACGTTGCCGGGACTGGGGGTGAGCGAGAGGACGGGCTCCCTGCCGCCGAGCGCCTCGCGGCGAGCCGGGAAGATCTCGAGGTAGTACGTGGTCGCACCGGTGCGCTGCGCCACGCCCGGGATCGAGGTGCTCTGCGCCGGGAAGCCGCACTGCGTCGCCGCGTCGATCAACCAGTCGGCCATGACGCCGCCGCCCTCGCCGCCGAGCGCCGCGATCAGAATGGTGATGGGTCGATCGGGCAGGCTCATCGAAAGAGGCCTCTTATTTTTTCCACGGATCGATCGAAGAAATTCGGATTCTGGACAACTTCCGCTCGATAGAACGAAGGACACAGCACCGCGGCATGGGCGTTCTCGCCGCAGAGCCCGCAGCCGACGCAGCCTTCAATGACGGTCGCCACCGGGTCGCGGCGCAGGGGATCGGGGTTGTCCTTGACGGTAAGCGTAGGGCAGCCCGAAAGCCGGATGCAGGAATGATCGCCCGTGCAGGTGTCCTCGTCCACGCCGTATTTGACCCGGACTGTCCTTCGGCCTTCCTTCAATTGCCTGGAAAGCAAAGGCTTCAATCTTCGCTGCCGCTCGAGCTGGCACTCGCCTTCGGCGACGATCACCTTGAGGCCCTTCTCCCCGGTGGTCATCGCCTCGCGGTAGGTTTTCGCCATCGCGCCGACGTCGTAGTTGTCGACGGTGCGCAGCCATTTCACGCCGATCCCCTCCAGGGTTGTCTCGATGGATTGGTTGGCGTTTCTCGGAGAGGAGAGCAATTCCTGTGTCCCCGTGGCCGATGAATAGCCGTTCTTCATGATGACGAGCACGCCGTCGCCCTTGTTCATCAGGCTCGAAGCGACGCCGGAAAGCAGCCCGTTGTGCCAGAAGCCGCCGTCGCCCATCACTGCGACCGGACGCCTCGCCTGAAGCGGCGCCACGCCCGCGGCGCTCGCGAGGCTCATGCCGTAGCCGAGCAGCGTGTTGCCTTGCGAGAAGGGCTCGAACGAGGCGAAAGCATGGCAGCCGACGTCCATCGCGACGTGCGGGCGGCCGATCTCGTTCGCCACCAGCTTCATCGCCGAGAACACGGGCCGCTCCGGGCAGCCGACGCAGAAAGTCGGCGGCCGCTGGGGCAGCGCCCCAAGGATCTGCGCTGCCCTTTGCCTTGCTTCCGCTGTCTTCTCGAGCCACGAAAATCCGGAAGCGGCATCCAGGTGCGGCGCGTGCTCGCCGAGGTAGCGGGCGAGGCCTCTCACCATGACTTCGGTGGTGTACTCGCCCGCCATCAGGAGCAGGTCCTTGCCGTGCAGCTTCGCGCCGATCCCGGCGCGCCGCAGGTGGGTCGCGATCTCCTGCTCGATGAATTCCGGCTGGCCTTCCTCCAGAACGAGAATCGCGATCTTGGCTCTTGAAAAATCGACGACTTCTTCGGGAACGAGCGGGTACACCACGTTCAAGACAAGAAGCGGAATGCGGCAGTTGCCGAAATCGTCGGCGAGGCCCATCAGCCGCAGCGCGCGCACCAGGCCGTTGTAGAGCCCTCCCTGCACCACGATGCCGAGTTGCTTTTCTTCGCCGTCGTGTTTCTCGTTCAGATTCTTTTCAAGGATGAAACGGCGAGCCGCAGGCAGGCGCACGTCGTTCTTCAGCTTCTCCTGCCGGAACGTGGCCGGCGGGTGCGCGAGCCGGTCGTAGATGAACTCCTGCGGCGGGCCGTCGAGCCTGTGGCGCGTGGAGACCGCCGGCGAGAGGTTCTTCTTGGCCGCAAACGATCCGTGCACGTGGCAGGCGCGAATTCGCAGCTCCATCATCACCGGCGTATTCGAGGCCTCGGACAGTTCGAAGCCCAGCTCGACCATGCGCACGATGCCGCGCAGCTCGGGCCGCGGGTCGAGCAGCCACATGAGCGATTTCATGGCGAAGGCGTGGCTGCGCTCCTGCGCCACCACGCCGCCCTCGCCGTAGTCCTCGCCGAGCACGATGAGCGTGCCGCCCATCACGCCCGCGCTCGCCAGGTAGGAGAGCGCATCGGCGGCGACGTTGGTGCCGACGATCGATTTCCAGGTCACCGCGCCGCGCGCCGGGTAGTTGATCGAGGCGCCGAGCATCGCCGCGGCCGAGGCCTCGCTGGTGCAGGCCTCGACGTGCACGCCGAGCTCGTCCATGTACTCGCCGGCCTGCACCATGACGTCGAGCAGGTGGGAAACCGGCGCGCCCTGGTAGCCCCCTACGTAGGAGACGCCCGACTGCAGCAGCGCCTTGGTCACGGCGAGGATGCCTTCGCCGTGGAAGGTGTCACCCTCGCCCAGCTTCAGGCTCTCGATTTCCCTAGTGAACTGTCTTTCCACTAAGGAGAGTTCTCGCGAAGAAGAGAATGCGGTCGAGCACGCTCGGGTTCTGGACGACCTCGGCCCTGTAGAACGAGGGGCAGAGCACCGCGGCGTGCGCGTTCTCGCCGCAAAGGCCGCAGCCCACGCAGCCCTCGATCACGGTGGCCACGGGGTCGCGGCGCAGCGGATCGGGGTTGTCCTTCACGGTGAGCGTGGGGCAGCCCGAGAGCCGGATGCAGGAATGGTCGCCGGTGCAGGTGTCCTCGTCGACGCCGTACTTGACTCGGACTGTTCTTTTTCCCTCGGAAAGGCTCCTTGAAATCAGCGGCCTCAACTTCCTTTGCCGTTCGAGCTGGCACTCGCCCTCGGCGACGATCACCTTGAGGCCCTTGTAATCGGTGGTCATCGCCTCCCTGAGCGTCCTTGCCACATCGGCGACGCGATAGTTGTCCACGGTCTTCACCCAGCCGACGCCGACGCCCGCGAGCGCTCGCTCGATCGCCATGTCGCCCGACTTGAACTCGCTGTGCTGCGGGCTCGAGGGCAGCTCCTGCGTGCCGGTCGCGGAGGTGTAGCCGTTCTTCATGATGACGAGGATGCCGTCGTCCTTGTTGAACACGGCGTTGGCGACGCTCGTGGTCAGGCCGTTGTGCCAGAAGCCGCCGTCGCCCATGATGCTGACGGTGCGCTTGCCGAACATGCTGTTCACCGCCGAGTTCGAGGCGAGCCCGAGGCCGTAGCCGAGCACCGTGTTGCCGATGTTGAACGGCGGCAGCGAGGAGAACAGGTGGCAGCCGATGTCGGCCGAGACGTGCACCGGGCCGGTCTCGCGCTCGGCCACTTTCATCGCCGAGAACACCGGCCGCTCCGGGCAGCCCACGCAGAAGCCCGGCGGCCGGGCAGGGACCGTGCCGAGGAGATTGGAGGCTTTTTCTTTCAGGTTTCTTACAGATTGGATTTCCGCCTCTCTTTCCACGAACTTCCCAATCCCTGTCAAAACAACTTCACCGGTGTATTCGCCGGCCACCGGCAGCAACCCTTTCCCGAAAACCTTCACACCGTGCAGCTCGTGGCGCTGCAGCTCGGCGCGCACCGCGTCCTCGATGTACGCGGGCTGGCCTTCCTCGACCACGAGCACGCGCTCCTTCCCCGCGCAGAAGGAAACGACCTCCTCGGGCACCAGCGGATAGGCGACGTTCATGCAGTAGATCGGCACGCGTGTCGCGCCGAAGGGGTCGGCGAGACCGAGCAGCTGCAGCGCGCGCACCACGGCGTTGTACATCCCGCCCTGGCAGAGAATGCCCAGCTGCGTCATGTCGCCCGCGAAGGTTTCGTTCAACTTGTTTCTCTTCACGAATTCGACGGCAGCCGGCCAGCGGACCTCGATCTTGTGCTTCTCCTGCGCGTAGGTGGAGGGCGGCAGGCAGATGCTGCCGAAATCGAACGTGGGGTTTTCCAGGACGGCTTTTCTGGAAATCAAAGGAGCGCGATTCTCCTTCGTGGTGAAAGTGCCGTGGACATGGCAGGCGCGGATGCGCAGCTGCAGCATCACCGGCGTGTTCGACGCCTCCGAGAGCTCGAAGCCGCGCTCGACCGCCTCGACGATCTTCGGCAGGTTGGGCCGGGGGTCCAGCAGCCAGATCTGCGATTTCATGGCGAAGGCGTGCGTGCGCTCCTGCATGATCGAGGAGCCCTCGCCGTAGTCCTCCCCGAGCACGAGCAGCGCTCCGCCCCTGACGCCCGCGGAGGCGAGGTTGGAGAGCGCGTCGGAGGCGACGTTGGTGCCGACGGTGGACTTGAAGGCCACGGCGCCGCGCAGCGGGTAGTTGATCGAGGCGCCGAGCATCGCCGCGGCCCCCGCCTCGTTGGCGTTGGATTCGACGTGCACGCCGAGCTCGTCGAGGAATTCGCGCGCATCGTTCAGCACGTCCATGACGTGCGACACGGGGGCGCCCTGATAGCCGCCTACGTACGACACGCCGGACTGCAGCAGCGCCTTGGTCACGGCGAGGATGCCCTCGCCGCGGAAGGTCTCGCCCTCGCCGAGCTTGAGCAGCGCGACCTCCTGCTTGAAGGAACGCTCCATCAGACCCTCAGTCGATCAGCCCCGGCAGCCAGACCGCGATGCCCGGCACAAAGAATACCAGCGCTAGCACTGCGACGCTGATCGCGACGAAGGGCACCACTGCGCGGAAGATGTGGGCCATGGTCACCTGCGGCGGCGCCACGCCCTTCATGGTCATGAGCAGCAGCCCGTGCGGCGGCATGAGCAGCCCGAGCTGCATGCAGATGAGGAACATCACGCCGAACCAGACGAGGTCGATCCCCATGCTCTGCACCACCGGCATGAATATCGGCAGCGTGATCATCATCATGCTCACCTGCTCGACGAACACACCGAGGAAGATGAGCAGCAGCATCATTCCGGCGATCACCGCCATCGGCGGCAGCCCCATGCCGGTGATCAGCTGCGCGAGGCCATTGCTCGCCCCCGAGAACGACAGGATCTGCGAGAAAGTAGTGGCGCCGACGATGATGAAAAGGATCATCCCGGAGATTCCCGCGGTCCCCTGAAGAGCTTTCAGCAAGTTTTGAAAACTCAAAACCCGATAAAGCAAAGCCAAAACAATCGTTGCAAACGCGCCGAGCGCCGCCGATTCGGTCGGCGTCGCCCAGCCCGCGATCATGGCACCGACCACGACCACGAAGATCGACATCAGCGGCAGGACGTACTGCAGGAAGGGCTGGAAACGCCGCCAGCCGCGGAATTCCTCGAACGGCGTTTTCGGCGCGAGCGCAGGGTCGAGCCGCACCCGCGCGACGATGTAGGCGACGAAGATCACCGAGAGGAACAGCCCCGGCAGGATGCCGCCCACGAGGAGCTTCGAGATCGAGATTCCGGAGAGGCTGCCGAGGAGCACGGTGAGCGCGGAGGGCGGGATCAGCATGTCGACCGCGCCGATGGCCATGATCGGGCCGGTGGCGATGGTTGGATGGTAGCCGCGCGCGAGCATGACGGGCAGCAGCAGGCTGCCGAGCATTGCAGTGGTGGCGATGGTCGAGCCCGAGATTGCCGAGAACACGGTCCCGGCGACGACCGCGATCACCGCGAGCCGCCCGGGTACCTCGCGGATCAGCCGCTCGATGCCGTCGATCACCTTGACGGCCAGGCCGGTGTGGAACAGCACCTCGCCCATGAGGATGAAGAGCGGAATCGGTGTCAGCGCGAAGCTGGTCACCGACTGCACGCTGTTGCGCGCGAGCTGCATCATTCCCGCGTCGCCGCCGAGGAAGATCCACGCCCCCAGCAGGTTGATGGCGAGGAACGCGAACGCCACCGGCAGGCCGAGAAACATCAGGGCGGTCGAGCCGCCCAGCAGCAGCCAGGCCGCAGCTTGCCACGACACCCCCGTGTCTCCCCGGACGCCTGCTAAGTGACCGTGACCGCATCGCTGCGCGGCCCCCGCTCGCCGGCATGGAGCCGGTGCATCCTGAAGAGCACCTCCGCGGCCAGCAGCGCGAAGGTGGCGGGCAGCGGCGCGAGCAGCCACCACTCCGGCACGGTCAGCACCTTGACCACCATGCCCTGGATCGCGAGGCTGGAGAACACGGCCTTGACGCCATAGACGACCATCGCGAGGCAGCAGGCGAGCGCGAGCGCATCGACCGCCCACTCGCAGCACCAGGCCAGCCGCGGCGGAATCGCGCGCAGCAGGATGTCGATGCGGATGTGCTGGCTCTGCCGCAGCAGCCACGGCGCGGTGAGCACCGTGATGAAGTAGAGCGCGTACTCGGTCACCTCGTTCGCCCACGGCAGGCCGAGCATCCCGGGGACGATGCGCACGTTCCTGAGCAGCACGTCGACGCAGATCACCATCATCATCAGGAACAGCACGGCGCAGCCCGCGAGCGCGAGCGCGCCGAGCAGCCTGCCGAAGAGCTCGGAGGCGGCTTTCACTTCGAGAACAGCTTCCTCATCTGCGGACCGTAGGTCGGGCTCGCCTTGATCAGGTTCGTCCAGGCGATGTCGTAGGCCTTGTCGTGGTACTGCTTGGCGGTCGCTGCGTCGAAGGTGATGGTCTGGATGCCCGCCTGGGCCTGGCGCTTCGTGTCGTCCTCGTTCACCTTCTTCCACATCGTGGCGCCGTTCTCGAGCGCGATGACGTGCTTCATCAGCAGGTCCTTCTGCTTCTGCGAGAGGCTTTTCCACTTGTCGAGGTTCATGATCAGCGACACCTCGGCGCTGTAGAAGCCCGGATCGACGCGGAACTTGGTCTTCTGGTGCCAGTTGAAGTCGAAGATGCCGTTGATCGGCCAGCCGTAGCCGTCGACCACGCCGCGCTCGAGCGCGGTGTAGACCTCGCCGGGCGCGGTCTGCATGACGGTCGCGCCGAGCGCCTGGAAAAAATCGCGGTAGACCGGCGTGATGCGGATTTTCAGGCCGGTGAGGTCCGGCTTGTCGATCTTCTTGGTGAGGTAGAGGTGGAACGGCGTGTAGTCGATGGTGCGACCGAGGTACTGCATGTTGGCCTTCTCGTTCCAGATCCTGTTGATGAGATCGACCGCGCCGTTCTTGCGCAGCTCGGGCGCCGGCAGCTGCGTGAGCTTGAGCGCGTCCGCCTCCGGCATGATGTTGGTGTAGAAGGCGCCCGTGGTCATGCCGATGTCGACCACGCCGGTGCGCACCGCGTTGCCGACCTCGAACGGCGGCATCGCCTTCGGGCCGCCGATGAAGTTGAGCTGCAGCACGCCCTTGCCCTCGGCGTTCAGGGCCTTCATCATCGGCTCGAGGTTCTTCACGTACTGCGTGTTCTCGGCGAACGCGCTAACGACCTTCAGCGTGACTTCCTGGGCCTGGGCGAGCGCCGAAGTCGATGCAAGCAGTGCGACGCAGACGACTTTCTTCATGGCTCCCCTCTCCTGTAAGGAACGGCTAGCGTAGGCGGTCGGGTAATCATTTGTCAAATCAATGTAACTCATGATATGAATCATCATCATGAATGTCTCGGAGATCGACCTCAACCTGCTGCGCGTGTTTGACGCCGTGCTGCGCGACCGCAGCGTCACTGCGGCGGCGCGGCATCTGCGCCTGACGCAGCCGGCGGTTTCGAACGCGCTCGCGCGGCTTCGCGCGCGCTTCGCCGACGCGCTCTTCGTGCGCACCTCGAGCGGCATGGACGCGACGCCTTTCGCGCGCGAGCTCGCCGAGCCGGTGCGCCAGGCGCTCGCGCTGCTCGAGTCCGCGCTCGCCCACGGCCCGGGATTCGACCCGGCGACCTCGACGCGCGCGTTCCGCTTCTACATGTCGGACCTCGGGCAGATCTCGTTTCTGCCGCCGCTGGTCGAGCGTGCGCTGCGCCTTGCGCCGGGGGTGAGGCTCGAGGCGGTCGCGCTCGAGGTGGAGGACATCGCCGAAGCGCTTGCCGCCGGTGCGCTCGACCTCGCGGTCGGGTTCTTGCCGGGCCTCGGCCCGCCGGTTCGCCGCCAGCCCCTCTTTCGCGACCCGTACGTGTGCCTGATGCGCGCGGCTCATCCGGCGCTCGCCAAGAAGTTTTCGCGCAAGGCCTTCCTCGCCGCATCGCACGCGCTCGTTTCCTACCGCGGCGGCCACCGCGTCATCGAAGAGGCGCTCGAGCGCGCGGGGGTCGGGCGCCGCGTCGCGCTGCGCGTGCCGCATTTCACCGTAGTGCCCATGGTCTTGGAGCGCAGCGACCTGATCCTGACGCTGCCAGCGCGCGTCGCGCGCGTCTACGAGCGGCAGCGGAAGCTGAAGGCGGTGCCGGTGCCGGTGCCGATGCCGCACGCCGACGTCGGCGCGCACTGGCACGAGCGCTTCGAGGCCGACCCGGGGAACCGCTGGCTGCGCGAACAGCTGATCGAGTTGTTCGTGGAATGAACGGTCCTACCGGCTCTTGAACAGTCGCACGAGCAGCTGGCGCATCCAGACGTGAGCGGGGTCCGATTCAAACCGCTTGCTCCAGTGCAGGGAAACGGTGATTTCGTTGCGCGGCAGAGGCGGCTCGGCCGCGGCAAGATCGCCGGTCTCGGCGATGTGGCGCGCGATGGATCGCGGCATCAGCACGGCGAGATCGGTCGCTCTGACGATGGAGGGCATCGCGAGCAGGTGCGCGGCCGTCAGGCGCAGGCGCTCCTCGAGGCCAAGATCCTGCAGGATGCGGGAGGTCTCTGAATGCGGGTGGACGGCTGCGTAATGGAGCCGGGTGAGATCGCGCACGGTCGGCGCTCCACGGGCGCGCCGCTCGATCTGCGGATGGTCCGCACGTAGGAGTAGCGCGTAGCGGTCCCGCGCGAGGGGGGTTTGCTGTGTGCCGCGCACGGAAGGCAGGAAGCCCATTGCAAAATCGATCACGCCGGCATCGAGGGCATTCCGTATTTCGCCATGAGGCAGGGGCGAGCTTTCCACTCTGACCGCGGGCGCTTCACGGCGTAGCGCCGCCATCAGGGTCGGCAGCAGATGCGCCTCGCCGATGTCGCTGAGGTACAGCCGGTAGGTCATGCGCGACCCGGCAGGATCGAATCGCTCTCCCTCGTTGAGAGCGCCTTCGATCGTGGCGATGGCGGTCTGTATGGCGAGTGCAAGTCGGGACGCGCGCGGCGTTGGCCGCACGCCCCCGGGCGCGCGGACGAACAGCGCGTCGCGCAGGCGCCGCCGCAGTCGGGTCAGTCCCTGGCTTGCTGCCGGCTGGGACAGATTCAGGGAAGCGGCGGCGCGGCCGACGTTGCCGAACCGGTACACGGCGTCGAACAGGCGGAGCAGGTTCAGGTCGAGATCTCGGATATCCATTGAATGAATATTGGATAGTTCGTTTCATGCATTGAACCACGACGCGGGGCTCGCAACAATCGGCTCACAAGGAGGAAACCATGACGACCTCTGTCGATTTGAATCCTGCGCTCGATCGCGCGGTCGAGCAGGTCGACTTCGTGCACACGGGGCCGGGCACCCTGGCCGGGCGCTACCTCCGTCGCTACTGGCAACCCGTTTATCTCTCGGAGAGGCTCGCCAAGGGAAAGATCGTTCCGATCCGAATCCTTGGCGAGAATCTGGCGCTGTACCGCGGCGAGAGCGGCAAGGCCCGCGTCATCGCCAACGAGTGCGCGCATCGACTGAGTGTTCTGTCGACCGGCTGGGTCGAAGGCGAAACCATCCGCTGTCGGTATCACGGCTGGCGTTATGACGAATCCGGACAGTGCGTCGAGCAGCCCGCCGAGCCGAAACGTTTCTGCGACAGCGTGCGAAGACTCGCCTCGTACGCCACCCACGAAGCCCACGGTTTCATCTTCGCCTATCTCGGCGAAGGCGAGGCTCCTGCCTTTCGGCCGCTGCCCGGCCTGGAAGACGGCGCTCGCGAAGGCTGGACGGTATCCGCGTCGGTCGAAATGATCCCGTGCAACTATTTCCAGAGCGCGGAGAACATCATGGACGATGTCCATGTCAATTTCTCGCACCGGGATCATCTGGTGAACACTGCCGCGCGGCCGTACGTTCCCACCAAGACTTGGGCGCAGGAAACGCCGTTCGGGATCACGCAATTCCAGGAGCGTGGCGGGCATACTGATCGACTTCACTTCATCATGCCGAACCACTGCTTCCTCGCTCACCCGCTGCGCTCGGCGCGGGAGGAGAAGCCGTTCTGGTTCAAGGCGCTGTTCTGGTACGTGCCGATCGACGACGAGAGCCACCTGCACTTTCTGATCATGGTCTACCACGCGAAGAGACGGGAGCGTCCCGCCGGCACTCCGGTCCATGAGGAGATCGAGGCGATCCTTTCCGGCCGGAAGAGCTGGGAAGACGTTGCCAAGCATCCCAATATCATCCGCATCCAGGACGGAGTGGCGGTTTGCGGACAGGGAAAGATCGAGGACCGCTCGAGGGAGCGATTGGGCAGATCGGACGCGGCGGTGATCCTGCTGCGCCGGGTCTGGAGGCGCGAGTTGGGACTGCTTGCAGCCGGAAGACCCGTGACGCCGTTCGGCACGCCGGACGCTCAAGCCCTTCGGCAAGAGGAACTGGACGCGATGGGGTTCAACGCTTGAGCACGAAGGCCACCCTGGTCACCGGCGGAGCGACGGGAATCGGCCGCAGCGCCGTGCTGGCGCTCGCGCGGGCCGGCTATGACGTCGCCATCAACTACGCGAGCAGCGAAGCCGCGGCCCGGGCCATCGCCGCGGAGGTGCAGAAAAGCGGGGTGAAAGCGCTGCTCCTGAAGTGCGACGTGAGCGACGAGACTGGCGTTCGTTCGATGGTCAGGAAGATCGAGCAGTCCTTCGGCCGGCTCGATGTTCTCATCAACAACGCCGGCACCACGGCGTCGTGGAAGCCGCGCGACCTCGAGACGCTGACGCTCGATGAGTGGGATCGGGTGTTCGCGGTGAATGTGCGCGGGCTGTTTCAGGTTACCCGGGCCTGTGTGCCGCTGTTGAGGGCGAGCAAAGGCTGCGTGGTCAACACCGCGTCCATCGTCGGCCTGCGTCCCGGGCCTCAGCCCTTGCCCTACGCCGCAAGCAAGGCCGCGGTAGTGAATCTGACCAAGACCCTGGCCTGGAACCTCGGCCCGGAAATCCGCGTCAACGCGGTCGCGCCCGGCTGGATGGAAGGCGACTGGATGAAACGCATGCTCAAGGACAAGTACGACGACTTGATGAGCAAGCGGGCCAAGGCAACGCCGCTGAAACGTGTCGTCACTGCCGACGACGTCGCGGAAACGATGATGAGCCTCATCCAGGCGAACCGCTTCGTGACTGGCGAAGTGATCGTCATCGACGGCGGCTTCACATCATCCACCTGAAACAGTCCGCCGATCAAAGAAAACGCCCTCCGGACTCGGCCAGAAAAATGCGAATCGTTGACCTGCACTGCTACCCGGGCACCCAGGAATGGATCGCCTGCCAGGGCCCGTATGTCGAGGCGCTCGCCAGGTACTGGAAGCGCGACTGGTCTGGCAAGGCCGAGGAGAAGGTCCTCAAGGATTTCACCGACGCCGGCGTCGAGGCATGCCTCGTCGCGCTCGATCTCGAGTCGACCATCGGGACCAGGCCGGTCGGCAACGACTACGTGCACGCGATGTGGCGGCGTTATCCGCAGCGGATCATCCAGTGCTGGGGCGCTCTCGATCCCTTCAAGAAGGAGGTGGTGAAGGAGGCGGAGAAAGCGGTGAAGGAGTACGGCTTCGTCGGCTTCCATTTCCATCCGATCATGCAGCACTTCGCGGTCGACGACCCGCGCGCACGGCCGATGTTCGAGGCGATCGACTCACTCGGCGCGGCAGTCATGATCGATGTCGGAACCACCGGCATGGGAGCGGGGATGCCGGGCGGGCACGGCGCGATCATCCGCCACGCGCATCCTGCGTCGATCGACAAGCTCGCAGTGGACTTCCCGAAGTTGAAGATCGTCATGGCGCACCCGGGCTGGCCGTGGGTAGACGAGACGACCGCGGTCGCGCTGCACAAGGGCAACGTCTACTGGGAGATGTCGGGCTGGGCGCCGAAGTACTTCCCCGGCAGCCTCAAGGTCGACATGCGCGGCAGGCTGCAAGACAAGATCATGTTCGGCAGTGACTACCCGAGCATGCCGTACGCGCGCATCCTGAAGGAATGGCAGGAGCTCGGCTACAAGGACGAGGTGATGGAGAAGATCATGCACAAGAACGCCGAACGGATACTCGGCCTGTGAACAACAGTTGATTCCCGGTATGCTGCGGGGCACGATAAAGCGCAAGGCAAAGTAGCGCCGCGAATGAATGTCCTTGTGGCCGGTGCCGGGCCCGCCGGTCTCTATTTCTCTTACCTGCTGAAGCGGCAGGACCCTCGGTGCCGCATCCGGGTCGTCGAGCAGAACGCGCGCGACTCGACCTTCGGCTTCGGCGTGGTGTTCTCCGACCGCGCGCTCGAGTTCCTGCGTGCCGACGACGCGGAGACCTACGCGCTCGTCACGCCGCAAATGGAAAGCTGGACCGACCTCACCCTTGTGCACGGAGGCGAGCGCGTCGTCATCGACGGGATCGGATTCGCCGCGATCGGCCGCTTGAAGCTTTTGCAGTTGTTGCAGGAGCGTTTGATGAGCGTGTCGATCGTCCCTGAATACCAAAAGTTCTTGAAAGATGCCAAAGAACTCGAGAGCTACGATCTCGTAATCGCCGCGGACGGAGCGAACTCGTTCGTGCGCGGCACGGCGGATTTCGGCACGACAATCGAGCCGCTCACCAACAAGTTCGCCTGGTTCGGCACGCCGCGGCGCTTCGAAACCCTGACCCAGACCTTCGTGGAGAACGAGCACGGCACGTTCAACGCCCACCACTACCGGCACGGGCCGCGGATGAGCACCTTCATCGTCGAGTGCGACGCGGCGACCTGGGGGCGCGCCGGCTTCGCGGTGATGGACGAGGCGCAGACGCTGCGCTACTGCGAGAGGGTGTTCGCCGATACGCTCGGCGGCGAGACGCTCGTTTCCAACCGCTCGATCTGGCGCAACTTCCCGAAGGTGCGCAATCGGCGCTGGGTGGTCGGCAACGTCGTGCTGATCGGGGATGCCCAGCGGACTGCGCACTTCTCGATTGGCTCGGGAACGCGCCTCGCGATGGAGGACGCCATCGCTCTCTCCAAGGTGTTACTTGAAGGGAAACCCCTTTCAGCGTTCGAGGCCGAGCGTCGTCCGATCGTTGAAAAGCTGGTCGCCGCGGCGGACGCAAGCGGCGCTTGGTACGAGCGCTTCCCGGAGCACATGCAACTCTCGCCGCGCGAGTTCGCCTGGAGCTATATTCAGAGGAGCGGCCGCATCGATCCCGAGCGGCTGCGCCAGACTTCGCCGAGGTTCGTCGATGGATGAGACACTGCTCTTTCCCACCACGCTGGTAGGCAGCTATCCGCAGCCCGACTGGCTGATCGACCGCGACAAGCTCGCCAAGCGCTTTCCGCCGCGGCTGCGCGCGCAGGAGCTGTGGCGGGTTCCCGAGCCGTGGCTCGCGCAGGCGCAGGACGACGCGACGCTGCTCGCGATCCGCGCGCAGGAGGCGGCGGGCCTGGACATCGTCACCGACGGCGAGATCCGGCGCGAGAGCTACTCCAACCGCTTCGCCACCGCGCTCGAGGGGGTCGACCTCGACAACCCGGGCAGGGGCCTGGACCGCTCGGGGCACCCGATCACGCTGCCGCGCATCGCCGGCAAGATCCGGCGGCGCGGGCCGGTCGAGGTGGATGATCTGCTTTTTTTGAGAAGCAATACCGACAGAAAAATCAAGATCACGGTGCCCGGCCCGTTCACGATGAGCGAGCAGGCGCAGAACGATTACTACAAGTCGGGCGAGGAAGCGGCGCTGGACTATGCGGTCGCGGTCAACGAGGAGATCAGGGACCTGTTCGCCGCGGGCGCCGACATCGTGCAGATCGACGAGCCTTGGATGCAGGCGCGGCCGGAGAAGGCGCGCGCTTACGGCCTGAAGGCGCTTAACCGCGCGCTCGAGGGCGTCGGCGGCACGACCGCGGTGCACATCTGCTTCGGCTATGCCGCGGTCATCCACCAGAAGCCCTCGGGCTACTCTTTCCTGCCCGAGTTCGCCGGCTGCAGCTGCCAGCAGCTGTCGATCGAGGCGGCGCAGCCGAACCTGGATTGTTCCGTTTTGAGTTCTTTAATCGCTAAGAAAATAATGCTCGGCTGCATTGATTTGAACGATCCCGAAGTCGAAACCCCGGAGAAAGTCGTGGAGCGCGTAAAGCGGGCGCTCCCCTACATCGCGAAGGAGAACCTGATCCTCGCGCCCGACTGCGGCATGAAGTACCTGCCGAGGAACGTCGCTTTCGGAAAGATGAAGGCGATGGTCGAAGCGGCGAAGTTGCTGCGGGCGGAGTTGGGCTGACCTCGCCTCAGGGCTTGTAGCCCGCGCGCGTCATCATGTCGTAGCGCACCCGGTCGTGCGCCGCCACCGGGTCCACGCCGCTTCGCACCGCCTCCACGATCCCGTCCTCGATGGACTTGAAAAGCTGCGCGTAGCCCAGCACCTCGGCCAGGCGCTCGCGCGGCACGACGCACACGCCGTTCTCGTCCGCCATGATCAGGTCTCCCGGTCGCACCGGCACGCCGCCCAGCTGGACCTCGATCGCGTAGCCCGCGCAGGCGCAGCGGTTGCGGATCGACTGCTGGATGAAGCCGCGGCCGAACACCGGCAGGCCGAGCTGCTTGTACTCGTCAATGTCGCGCGTCACGCCGTCAATGACGCAGCCGACGAGCCCGTAATGGCGCGTAGTGAACCCCGCCACGCCGCCGTAGCTGTTGACGTCCATGCGGCCTGCCTGGTCGATCACCAGCACGTCGCCTGGACGGCCGCGCTTGACCGCCTCGAGCGTTCCCAGCACCGGCGACTCGCTCGCTTCTCCCACCGGTACCAGCTTCAGAGTCGCCGCCGGCCCCACGATCTTGGGGCAGGCGTCCCAGAGTGGGCCGATGCCGTGCGGGCAACCCTTGATGCCGGCGCGGTCCAGCCCGTCGGAGACGTTGGCCGTGGAGAGCATGCGGTACTCGGCAATCATGCGCTTGATGTCGGGCTGTTCGGCCATGCCGGCTCCCTTTGCTTGTCAAAACGGCGACCGGACGTAATAGTAGCGGACCCCGGTTTCCGGATTGTTCGCGATGAGGGCTGGCGTCGAAGGTCACGTAGTGCTCCTCGGCCGCATGTACCACCCCGAGGGCGAGCAGATGCTGGCGCGCGAGGTGCGGCTCGAGATCCTCGAGCAGCCCACCCCGGAGCAGACCGCGGCCGCGCTGCGCAGCGCAGCCGGGGCCTTCGTGCGCTACCCCAACCGCCTGCCTGCCGGCGCGCTCGAGGGTGCCGCGTGCCTGCGCATCATCAGCACCTCCGGCCGCGGCACCGACGCGGTGGACGTCGCGGCGGCCACTGCGCGCGGCATCGCGGTCGTCAACAACCCCGCCTTCGGCACGGTGCCGGTCGCCGAGCACACCGTAGGGGTGATGCTCGCGCTCGCGAAGAACCTGCTGCCCCTGGACCGCTGCACGCACGCGGGCGGCGGCTGGACCGCGCAGCCGCGCTACCCGCGCGGCGAGCTGCGCGGCAGGACGCTCGGCGTCATCGGCCTGGGCAACATCGGCGAGGAGGTGGCGCGCGTCTGCGCACAGGGGTTGCGCATGCGCGTGCTCGCCTACGACCCTTATGTGCCGGCTTCGAAGGCCGAGCGGGCAGGCGCGCAGCTGATCGCGGACCTCGGCCGCATCTGGCGCGAATCCGATTTCGTGTCGCTGCACG
>JBFLYF010000289.1:0-4004 GCA_040756795.1 Pseudomonadota bacterium | reverse complement strand
GTCGATGATGCCCGCGCGGCGCGTGAAGCGCGTCTCGAACAGCGGCTTGAGCCCCCGCCCGAGGCTGCGCAGGTCGAGGCCGGTCGCCGCCATGATCGACTCGCGCGGGAAGGCGCCGAGGTCGAGCCTGCGCCCGGGCGCCGCGAGCTCCCACTCGGCGCGCGCCGCGAGGCCCGCCTGCGGCCCCGCTTCGGCCTTCAGCGTCTGGAGCCAGCGCCCGCCTTCGCGCCGCAGGCGCAGCGCCGCGCCGGAGCGCCGCAGGCGCGCGCCCGGCGTGTCGTAGTAGACGCTGACAATTTGCTTTTGTCGCGGCCGTGCGACGAACCGCGCCAGCCGCCAGACGCTTCGCACCGAAGCCGGAGACAGACGGAACTTGAGCTCGCGCTCGATCTGCATTGCCGCTCGAGAGTGGGGTGGCCGATGGGACTCGAACCCACAACAACCGGAATCACAATCCGGGACTCTACCTTTGAGCTACGGCCACCGTCGTGCAAATGTTTCTGGCCTGCCCGGGGCGACTCGAACGCCCAACCCCCAGCTTAGAAGGCTGGTGCTCTATCCGGTTGAGCTACGGGCAGTCCCGCTGCCTGCCGCCGAAGACCATGGTCGGGGTGGAGAGATTCGAACTCCCGACACCCTGCTCCCAAAGCAGGTGCGCTACCAGGCTGCGCCACACCCCGCGCATTTGCGTCAAAAACGGGCGCCAATGATACTCCGATTCGGCTTGCGGCAGGGGGGCTTTTCTGCTACAAAGCGTCCTTCATTTTTTCAGCCGGGCGGCAAAATGCCGGTGGAATTGACCAGAAAAAGCTTCGCGCCCTACGCCCCGAAGAAGGGCGAGGAGTACATGAACGCGAAGCAGCGCTCGCATTTCCGCAAGATCCTGGAGACCCTGAAAGCGGAGCTCTCGCAGGAGATCGACCGCACGGTGCACACCATGCAGGACGAGGCCACCGTGTTCGCCGACCCGAACGACCGCGCCAGCCAGGAATCCGACATGGCGCTCGAGCTGCGCAACCGCGACCGCGAGCGCAAGCTCATCAAGAAGATCGACGAGACCATCGCGCGCATCGACGCCAACGAGTACGGCTACTGCGAAAGCTGCGGCGTCGAGATCGGCCTCAAGCGCCTGGAAGCGCGCCCCACCGCGACGCTGTGCATCGACTGCAAGACGCTCGACGAGATGCGCGAGCGGCAGGTCGCGAAATAAGCTAGCCCTGCTTCGCCGCTTCCTGCTGGCTGCCGACGGCCTTCATTGAGAGCCGCACCCGGCCCTTGTCGTCGGCCTCGAGCACTTTGACTTTCACCGTCTGTCCTTCCTTGAGGTGGTCGGACACCGCGTTGACGCGCTCGTGGCTGATCTGCGAGATGTGCAGCAGGCCGTCGCGCCCGGGCAGCAGCTGCACGATGGCGCCGAAGTCGAGCAGGCGCAGCACCGTGCCCTCGTAGATCTTGCCGACCTCGACGTCCGCGGTCAGCTCCTGGATGCGCTTCTTCGCCGCCTCGCCGCCCTCGGCCGCGACGCAGGCGATCGAGATGGTGCCGTCGTCCTCGATCTCGATGGTGGTGCCGGTCTCCTCCTGGATGCCGCGGATCACCACGCCGCCCTTGCCGATGACGTCGCGGATCTTGTCCGGGTTGATCTTGATCTTGATGATGCGCGGGGCGAAGGTGGAGAGCTCCGAGCGCGAGCCTTCGATCGCCTGCTTCATCTGCTGCAGGATGTGCAGGCGCGCCTCGCGCGCCTGGTCGAGCGCGACCTGCATGATGCCCTTGTTGATCGACTCGATCTTGAGATCCATCTGCAGCGCCGTCAGCCCCCTCTCGGTGCCCGCCACCTTGAAGTCCATGTCGCCGAGGTGATCCTCGTCGCCGAGGATGTCGGTCAGCACGGCGAAGCGGTTGCCCTCCTTGATCAGGCCCATCGCGATGCCGGCGACGTGCGTCTTGATCGGCACTCCGGCGTCCATCAGCGCGAGGCTGCCGCCGCACACCGAGGCCATCGACGAGGAGCCGTTCGATTCCGTGATCTCCGAGACCACGCGCAGCGAGTAGCCGAAGTCCGCCGCCGCCGGCAGCATGCCGACCAGCGCGCGCTTGGCGAGCCGCCCGTGGCCGATCTCGCGGCGCTTGGTGAATCCATACCGGCCGGTCTCGCCCGTCGCGTACGGCGGCATGTTGTAGTGGAACATGAAGCGCTCGCGGTATTCGCCGGCGAGCGCGTCGATGATCTGCTCGTCGCGCCCGGTGCCGAGCGTGACCGTCACCAGCGCCTGCGTCTCGCCGCGCGTGAACAGCGCCGAGCCGTGGGTGCGCGGCAGCACGCCGACGCGGATCGTGATCGGGCGCACGGTGCGCGTGTCGCGCCCGTCGATGCGCGGCTCGCCGTCGAGGATCTGGTTGCGCACGATCTTCGACTCGAGCGCGAAGCACAGGTCCTTCACGACGTTGCCGTCCGGGCCGCCCTCGGTCCCCACGCCGAGCGCCTCGAAGACGCGCTTCCAGATCGCGTCGATCGCCTCGGCGCGGGCGCTCTTCTGGCGCAAGCTGAAGGCCTTGCGCAGGTCGGCCTCTGCGAGTTCGGCGAGCTTCGCCGCCAGCGCCTCGTCCCTGGGCGGCGCCTGCCACTCCCATGCCGGCTTGCCGGCGACCTCGGCGAGCTCCTCGATCGCGTCGATCGCGGCCTGCATCTGCTCGTGGCCGAACACCACCGCGCCGAGCATGATGTCCTCGGGCAGCTCGAGCGCCTCGGATTCGACCATCAGCACGCCCTGGCTGGTGCCGGCGACGACCAGGTTGAGCTGCGATTCCTTGATCTGGCTGAGCGTGGGGTTGAGCACGTACTGCCCGTTCAGGTAGCCCACGCGGCAGGCGCCGATCGGCCCGTTGAACGGGATGCCCGAGAGGGTGAGCGCCGCCGAGACCGCGATCATCGCCGGGATGTCCGAGTCGACCTCCGGATTGAGCGACAGGACCTGGGCCACCACCTGCACCTCGTTGTAGAAGCCGTCCGGGAACAGCGGCCGGATCGGGCGGTCGATGAGCCGCGAGGTGAGCGTCTCCTTTTCGCTCGGGCGCCCCTCGCGCTTGAAGAAGCCGCCCGGAATCTTGCCCGCGGCATAGGTCTTCTCGGCATAATCGACCGTGAGCGGGAAGAAGCTCTGCCCGGCTTTCGCGGTCTTCGATGCGGTTACCGCGGCGAGCACGACGGTGTCGTCCATGGCGCAGACCACGGCGCCGTGGGCCTGGCGCGCGATCTCGCCGGTCTCCAGCGTGACCTGGTGCGCGCCGTAGGTGAAGGTCTTCTTGGTCGGGTTCAATGGAATTCCTTTGTCTGGGGACGCGCGCGCAACGCATTCATCGCAGCGATGAACGTGCGGTGCCGCGCCATCGGGTGAAGGGGGGTGCTTATTTGCGCAGGCCGAGCCGCTCGATGATCGAGCGGTACTTGTCCGCGTCCTTGCGCTTCAGGTAGTCAAGCAGCTTGCGGCGCTGGCTGACGAGCTTGAGCAGGCCGCGGCGCGAGTGAAAGTCCTTGACGTGGGTCTTGAAGTGCTCGGCCAGGCCGTTGATGCGCTCGGTGAGGAGCGCGATCTGTACTTCGGGCGAGCCGGTGTCGTTTCCGGCGCGCTGGTACTGCTTCACGACTTGCGCTTTCTGCGCAACCTGCAAAGTCATACTCGCTTCTCTTTCTCTCGGGTCTTCAAGTGAGGCCGGCATTTTATCCGAGTTTGCCTCCGGCTCACAAGTGTTTCCCGTGTTTTTTCAGCCTCTTGCAATCGACCTGCGCGGCTGCAGCACGCCGTTCTCGAGGCGCCCCACGCCGAGAAGCGTCCCGGCGCCGTAGACGCGGCATGCGCTCCCCTCCTGCGGGCCTCGCGAAGGGATCGCCTGCCCCAGCAGGAAGCGCTCGGCCTGCGCCTCGTCGAGGTCGAGCCGCGGCAGCTCGCCGAGCAGGCTGTCGGCGGGCAGCAGCCGGGCGGCGCGCGGGGGCGGCCGTGCGG
>JBFLYF010000288.1:0-4027 GCA_040756795.1 Pseudomonadota bacterium | reverse complement strand
GGGCTCCGTCCCCGAATTCCTACTTGAACGCGGCTTTGAAGAATTTCGCCGCCTCGGCCTTCGCCTTCTTGTCGACTTCGGCGTTGTAGGCGAGCGGCAGGTTGAACTGCTTGCCCTTCTCGGTCGCCTCGGGATTGGTGAAGGCGTGCACCGCGCCCGGGTAGTTGATGAACTTGTAGCTCGCCTTTGCCGCTGCCATGTCCTTTTTGAGCGCTTCGATTTGCTCGGGCTTGACGAACGGATCGTCCGCCCCGTTCAGCACCAGCACTTTCGCCTTCACGGACTTCGGTGCCGCGGTGTTCATGGACAAACTCGCATGAAATGCGACTACGCCCTTCAGATCCGCTCCAGCGCGCGCCATGTTGATCACGACCGAGCCGCCCATGCAGTAGCCCGAGGCGCCGATCTTCTTCGGGTTCACGGTCACGTGCTTCGCGAGCTGCTCGCGCGCCGCGTTGAAGCGCGACTGCATGACGGCCGGGTTGCCCATCAGCCCCTTCAACAACCCGCCCGCGTCCTTGGGGTGGTCGGCGGTCTTGCCGGCGTACATGTCGGCGACGAACGCCGTGTACCCCTGCGCGGCGAACTTGCGCGCTTCCTCGCGCGTGTGTTTGGTGATGCCCCACCACTCGTGCACCACGACGATGCCCGGGCGCTTGCCCTTCTTCGCGTCGTCGTAGACGATGAAGCCGTTCAGGGTCGTGTCGCCGTCCTTGTAGGTGACGGCCTCTTCCTGGATCGCGGCCTGGGCCTGGGTGGTCAGGGAAAGCGCGACGAGCGCGCCGGTAAGCAGCTTGCGCATGGGTTTTTCCTCCTCGGGACGGGTTGCGGTCGCTAGAATAGATCCGACAACCCCGCTTATTCCATCTCCGGACCCCATGCAGGCGAAACCCGTCAGCCGCTTCCCGGTGCCGCGGCTCGAAGAGCTGCCCGAGGACATCCGCGCGCGCATCCTTGCGGTGCAGGAGAAGGCCGGCTTCGTGCCGAACGTGTTCCTCGCGCTCGCGCACCGGCCGGCGGAGTGGCGCGCCTTCGTCGCCTATCACGACGCGCTCATGGAGAAGGAGGGCGGGCTCACCAGGGCCGAGCGCGAGATGGTCGTGGTCGCGACCTCGGGCGCGAACGACTGCCAGTACTGCGTGGTGGCGCACGGCGCGATCCTGCGCATCCGCGCCAAGGACCCGCGCATCGCCGACCAGGTCGCGGTCAACTACCGCAAGGCCGACATCACGCCGCGGCAGCGCGCGATGCTCGACTACGCGATGAAGGTGGCGCTCGAGGCCGCGCGCATCGAGGACGCGGATTTCGAGGCGCTGCGCGCGCACGGCTTCTCGGAGGAGGACATCTGGGACATCGGCGCGATCGCCGCGTTCTTCGCCATGTCGAACCGGCTCGCCAACATGACCAGCATGCGGCCGAACGACGAGTTCTACCTGATGGGGCGCGTGCCTAGAAAGTAGGCCGGCGCTTGCCGACCTGCGTCGCCTGCTCGAAGGCGTGCGCGAGCTGCAGCACGCCGAAGTCGTCGCGGTAGCGCCCCACGATCTGGATCCCCACCGGCAGGCCCTCCCCGGTGAAGCCCGCCGGCACCGAGATGGCGGGGTGGCTGGTCATGGTGATCCAGTAGCAGCTCTTCATCCAGTCGAGGTAGTTCGTCATCCGCACGCCGGCGACCTCGCGCGGCCAGGGGTCGGTCACCGGGAAGGGCGGCAGCTGGTTCACCGGGCAGACGAGGAACTCGTGGCGCTGCGTGAACGCGCGCATGCGCTGGTAGAGCTCCGAGCGCAGCCCGTTGGCGCGCGCGATCCTCTCGGGCGTGAGCGCGAGGCCCTGCTCGATGTTCCAGACCACGTCGGCCTTCAGCTCGGCGCGCCGGGTCCTGAGCAGCTCGCCGTAGGTCTGCACGAACGCGAGCGCGCGCAGCGTCTCGAACGCCTCGGTGGCATCGCGCAGGTCGGGCTCCGCGTCCTCGACGCTGCAGCCGAGGTCGCGGAAGACTTTCTTGCGCGATTCCAGGACCGCCGTGACGCGCGGGTCTACCGGCAAGCCTCCCAGGTTCTTGCTCCAGGCGACACGAACGCCCTTGAACTCCCTGCTCAGAGGTCTTGCGAATTTCGTGCCGGGATCCGAAAGCGACACGGGAGCTCTTGGATCAGGTCCGGCCATTGCTGAAAAGAGAAATGCCGTGTCGGCGGCGGTGCGCCCGATCGGCCCGAGCACGGTGAGCGTGTTCCAGGCGTTGGCCGAGGGCCAGGCCGGCACGCGCCCGGGCGTCGGCCGGAAGCCGATCACGTTGCAGTAGTTGCCGGGATTGCGCAGCGACGCGCCCAGGTCGCCGCCGTCGGCGAAAGGCAGCATGCCGCAGGCGACCGCGACCGCCGCGCCGCCCGAGGAGCCGCCGCAGGTCCTCGCGGTGTCGTAGGGGTTGCGCGTGGGGCCGAACACCGCGTTGAAGGTCTGGCTGCCGGCGGCGAACTCGGGCAGGTTGGTCTTGCCGAGCGTGATCGCGCCCGCGGCCGAGAGCCGCTCCACGAGCAGCGCGTCCTCCTTCGGCACGTGGTCGCGATAGACCGGCGAGCCGAACGTGGTGCGGATGCCCCTGGTCGCCACGTTGTCCTTGTAGGCGATCGGCAGCCCGGCGAGACGAGGTTTCGCCCTGGACCTGTCCATGGCCCTGGCTTTCTTCAAGGCTTCCTCGGGCAAAAACGTGACGATCGCATTCACCTTCGGGTTGATGCGCTCGATTCGCGCGATGAAGGCGCGCATCACTTCGGTGCACGAGAGCTTGCGCGCATGGATCAGCCGCGCGAGCGTTCGGGGGGAGCTGTAGCAGATCTCTTCCATGGTCACATCAGCACGATGTCGAATTGCTCCTGCGTATACCCTGTTTCCACCTGCAGCGAGACCGGCTTGCCGATGAAGTCCGAGAGCATGGCGAGCGCGCCCGACTCCTCCTCGAGAAAGAGGTCGCACACCGCCTGCGAGGCGAGCACGCGGAACTCCTTCGCCTGGAAGGCGCGCGCCTCGCGCAGCACCTCGCGCAGGATCTCGTAGCACACGGTGCGCGCGGTCTTCACCTGGCCGCGCCCGCCGCAGGTCGGGCAGGGCTCGCACAGCACGTGCGCGAGCGACTCGCGCGTGCGCTTGCGCGTCATCTCGACCAGGCCGAGCGCGGTGAAGCCGTTGACGCTCATCCTCGTGCGGTCGCGCGCGAGCGCGCGCCGGAACTCCTCCAGCACCGCGGCGCGGTGCTCCTCCGACTGCATGTCGATGAAGTCGATGACGATAATGCCGCCCAGGTTCCTCAGGCGCAGCTGGCGCGCGATCGCCTGCGCCGCCTCGAGGTTGGTCTTGAACACCGTATCGTCGAAGTTGCGCTGCCCGACGAAGCCGCCGGTGTTGACGTCGATCGTGGTCATCGCCTCGGTCTGGTCGATCACCAGCGTGCCGCCGGACTTGAGGTCCACGCGCCGCGCGAGCGCCTTCTCGATCTCCGGCTCGACGTTGCAGAGCTCGAACAGCGGCCGCTCGCCGCGGTAGTGCTCGATGCGGCCGCGCAGGCGCGGCACGTAGGCCTGGGCGAAGGCGTCCAGCTTCTGGTAGGTCTCGCGCGAGTCGACGCGCACCAGCGCGGTCTCCTCCGACACCATGTCGCGCAGCACGCGCTGCGCGAGCGACAGGTCCTGGTAGAGCAGCTTCGGGGGCTGCGCGCCCAGCGCTTTTTCCTGGATGTCGCGCCAGAGCGCGCGCAGGTACTCGATGTCGGCGCGCAGGTCCGCCTCGGTCGCGCCCTCGGCGAGCGTGCGCAGGATGAAGCCGCCCTTCTCGTCGGCGGGCAGCAGCTCCTTCAGCTTCTCGCGCAGCGCGGCGCGGCCGGCCTCGTCCTCGATGCGCTGCGAGATGCCGATGTGCGGGTCGTAGGGCAGGTGCACGAGCAGCCTTCCGGCGACCGAGAGCTGCGTGGTGAGCCGCGCGCCCTTGGTGCCGATCGGGTCCTTGAGCACCTGCACCATGACCGGCTCGCCCT